>JAZQNZ010000161.1:0-2063 GCA_045627665.1 Oscillospiraceae bacterium | reverse complement strand
TCTCAGCCGGAACGATCCAGCCCCCCTGTCAGATTATACGCAAATGATATACTTTCTATTCCCCGATGTCAAGCCTTTTGCAGACCCACGCATAGATTCTGCTCCCCGGAAGGCGGCGCAGCAGCGGCAGGCCGTGAGCGGACATGACGACCGCCTCGCCCAGCGCCACCATGCCGCCCAAGGTAAGCACCATCATTGGAAACAGCACCAGCGTGTATTCCCCGGTCAGGGCCATGACGCTGCCCACGATGACGCCGTTCCAAAGCACCGGCATGGCGCAGGCCGCGATGCAGTGCCCCCAGCCCCGCTCCCGGCCGGCTTTGCCGATCACCGCGATGCAGCAGCAGCTGATAAGCGTGGCCAGCGAGCCGAAGATCGCGTCCAGCGCTCCCAGCGGGCTCAGCAGGTTGGCCAGCAGACAGCCGACGAACAGTCCCCATGTTGTCCACGGGAAAAAGTACGGCAAAATGCACAGCGTCTCCGCGATGCGAAGCTGCAGATTGCCATAGCTCATAAAGCCGGTCGCCATCGTCAGCGCGGCATACACCGCGGCGATGAGCGCCGTAAAGGTCAGGCGGTGGGGAGACTGGTTTTTCATAAGGACATTGCCTCCATTTTCTTGTTCGTGCGCCGGGCGCACAGGCAGGGTGTGTGGAAACCTGCCCGGGTCGGGGAAATATCGCCGCTCAGACTGCGACGATGGGCGCGGAATCGTCGTTGAACACCCAGTCGCGCACATTGGTGCTCTTGACCTCGTCTTCGGAAACGCGGACGACGATCCGGCTGATGCCGGCGTTGATAATCAGCCGGCGGCACATGGAGCAGGAGGTGGGATCATACAGACGCGCGCCGCTCTTGGCGTCTCTGCCGGCAAGATACAGCGTTGCGCCGATCATGGACTGACGGGAAGCGGAGATAATGCAGTTTGCCTCCGCATGAACGCTGCGGCAAAGCTCATAGCGCTCGCCGGACGGGATCTGCAGCTCCTCGCGGGTGCAGCTTCCGATGTCGGAGCAGTTCTGGCGGCCGCGGGGCGCGCCGTTGTAGCCCGTGGCGATGATCTCGTCGTTGTTGACGATGATCGCGCCGTACTTTTTGCGCAGGCAGGTAGAGCGCTCCAGAACAGCGTCTGCGATGTCGAGGTAATAGTTTTCCTTTCCGGTTCTTGCATCCATAGATCGGCACCTCCGAAATTTATATATTTTCCCTAACATAGTAATAAAATATCGCTTCAAAGTCAACCGGGAATGTGCTATACTGCGTTTATGAAAACGAATTACCAGCTTTTGACGGACAACTGTATATCGCAGCTTGCCGGGGCGCGGCCGACCTTGCTGCTCCAGTCCTGCTGCGGCCCGTGCAGCAGCTATGTGCTGGAATATCTGACGCAGCATTTTGACGTCACCGTGCTCTACTACAACCCGAATATCCAGCCGGAGGCGGAATACGAAAAGCGGCTTTTCTATCAGCGCGAGGTGCTGAAGCACATCCCGGCGAAGCTGATGGAGTGCAGCTATGACGGCGCGGCGTTCGAGGCGATCGCGCAGGGCTATGAAGCCGCGCCGGAGGGCGGGGAGCGCTGCACCCGCTGCTTTCTGCTGCGTCTGGAGGAAACGGCGAAGCGCGCCGCCGCGGCGGGGTTTGACTTTTACTGCACCACGCTCACCGTCTCGCCCCACAAGGACGCCGAGCGCATCAACCGCATCGGCGCGGAGTTGGGGGGAAGGTACGGGGTAAAATGGCTGCCCTCTGATTTCAAGAAACGCAACGGCTATCTCCGCAGCATTCAGCTCGCAAAGGAGTTTGAGCTTTACCGGCAGGGCTGGTGCGGCTGCAGGTACACCCACCCGGAAGATTAAGCGCATCTGCCGCTGCAGCGGCACACACAACAAACGCACAGAGGCGCCCCATGCCGGGGCGCCTCTGCTTTGTATGATAAAAATGTCTGTAATTAATCAGAGAATAGTTTCAGTTGCCTGCCGGCTGCGTCTCCTGCACGGCGGCAGGCACGTCCTCCGCAGGCGCGGCGGGATCGTTTTTGTAGGTAAAGCAGAAAATCAGAT
>JAZQNZ010000160.1:0-5151 GCA_045627665.1 Oscillospiraceae bacterium | reverse complement strand
GGATGCTCCGCTATTGCGAGTTTTTGGAAGCGAATAATGACCGCGGCTGGTTTCATACGCCGGAGAATCACGCGCTTTACTCCGCGGCGAAGCAGGACTTCACCGATCTTGTGGTCGATCTGAAGTTCCGTCTGTCCGAGGTCGTATCGCCGGATCTTGCCGAAAAGCTCATCTTTGCCGACGCAAAGGCGCTGCAGTACCGCGTTCCGCGCGATATGCGCACAAACAAAAACAAACCTCCCTACAATCCCCGCTGGGGCGCCGACCTGTCCGGCGACCGTCATTCGCTCCTCCCCATCGGTTACTACGTTCACATCCAGCCCGGCGGCCGTTCCCTGTTCGGCACGGGCGCATGGTGTCAGGAGTCTGCACAGATCCTCCGCGTTCGCACATACATTTCATCCAACTTCGCCCGTTTTTCCGACGCACTGGAGCAGTGCGGTTACCCCATGTCCGGCGAGCGGCTGAAGAACGTCCCGCGCGGGTTTGACGCGGACGATCCCGCAGCGGAGTATCTGAAATTCAAAAGCTGGTTCATCGCGCGCTGTTACGCGGACGCAGAGCTGCGCAGCTTTGACGGTTTTGTCGAAAGCGCCGTGGAAACCGCCGTCCGCATGGAGCCGCTGCGCCGGTTTTTCGGTGAAGCGCTCGGCAGCGGCGCACGTTCGGACGACGACGGGACGGAAACGGACTGAATTGCCGATGAACTACACCTATATTCTCCGCTGCGCCGACGGCACGCTTTACACCGGCTGGACAAACGATCTTGAAGCCCGCGTGAAGCGTCACAATGCCGGTCAGGGTGCAAAATATACCCGTGCGCGCCGCCCCGTCACGCTCGTCTGGTACGAGACCTTCGAGGACAAAATTGCGGCGCAGCGCAGGGAATATGCCATCAAGCAGCTCACCCGCGCGGAAAAACTCGCACTGATCGAGCAGGAAGGAATCAAAATATGAAGATCGCGCTCGGATACATTCTCACCTTCGGCTGGGTATTTTTCATCCTCGGCCTGACGATGGTTTTAAAAAAAGCACTGCACACCGGGGACGAGGTCAGCCGTAAGATCGTCCATATCTCCGTTGCGTTTGCATGGATCCCCATGTACCTCTGCTTCGGCGTTTCGTGGCACCTGATCGTCCCTCCCGCCGTGTTCATCGTACTGAATTACATATCTTATAAGAAGAATCTTTTTTCCTCCATGGAGCGCAGTGACGACAGCAAAAAAAGCCTCGGCACCGTGTACTATGCCGTCAGCATGACGGTGATGGCGGCGCTTTCCGTATGGCGTCCCGAATGTCTGGCACCCTATGGCACAGGTCTTTTCTGCATGGCACTGGGCGACGGCTTTGCCCCCGTCTTCGGCAGCATCCGCAAGGGCAACCGCAGCCTTTTCGGTGCGCGGACACTGTACGGCAGTCTGAGCGTTCTGGTCATCTGTTTGCTCGTGATATATTTTATGTCAACTGTATTTGCCTTGCCGCTCGCGTTCGGGCAAATACTCGTCACCGCACTGGCGGCGACGGTACTGGAGCTGTTCGGCGTCCGCGGTTTTGATAATCTGACGCTGCCCCTGGGTGTGTTTGCGCTGCTGAATCTGTTTTTAGACTGAAGAAAGGGAAGGATATGAACGAGCTTCTCTTAAGTCTTCTGCTATCCTCGGCGCTGGCGGGGCTGGCGCTTTGGAAAAAGGCGCTGACCGCCGGCGGACTGCTCCTTGCGTGGGTCTTTGCGGTGGTCATCACCTTCTGCGGCGGTTTTCCGGCCTTTGCCGTACTGGCCGCCGTGTTCGTCTGCACCATCCTCGCCGGAAAGCTCTCCGGCAGCATCGGCGCGGAGGTCGGACAAGCGTTGCACGCGAAATGCGGCAGACGCGACGCGGCGCAGATCGTCTGCAATGTACTGGTGGGTGCCCTGATGCTGCTTCTGAAGATGCTCACCCGCCGGGACGTGTTCCTCTGGGCTTACGGCGGTGCGATGGCCGCCTCACTTGCCGACAGTATGGCAAGCGAGCTGGGCGTTCTTTGCAAACGCCCGCCCCGGGACATCCTTACACTGCGTCCGGTGCAGAAGGGCATTTCCGGCGGCGTCACGCTGCCGGGTCTCGGCGCGTCTCTGCTGGGTGCGCTGATCATCGGGGCGCTGTGCCTGCTGCTCCGCGGCGCGGCGCCGACCATTGCACCCGATGTCGCCGCCGCCGGCTTCTTCGCCGCGCTGTGCGACAGTGTGCTCGGCTCGCTCCTGCAGGCAAAATACCGCTGCCCCGTCTGCGGTGCGCTGACCGAGAAGCCGCAGCACTGCGGCGCCGCCGGGGTCGTGGAGCGCGGTTTCCCCGCTGTCACGAATGATGCGGTAAACTTTACCAACAATGTTGTCGGCGCGCTGGCCGCCGCCGGACTGTTTTTACTGCACAGATAAAAAGAGGGTATATTATGGATCAGTCACAAAACAAGCTCGGGCAGATGCCCATCGGCAGGCTCCTTGTCACCATGTCGGTGCCGATGATGATCTCCATGTTCATTCAGGCGCTTTACAACGTGGTGGACTCCATCTTTGTGGCAAGGCTCTGCGAAGACGCCCTCACCGCGGTCTCGCTCGCCTTTCCCCTGCAGAACATTATGATCGCCGTGGCGGTCGGCACCGGCGTCGGCGTCAACGCGCTGGTCTCCCGCTGTCTGGGCGAGGGCAACATCCGCCGGGCGGAAAAGGCCGCCAATGTTCAGGTCTTTCTCGACGTGGTTTACACCGTTTTCGCCATCATCATCGGTGTGTTTTTCTCCCGCAGTTACTTTGCCAACCAGACGGACGTGCAGTCCATCATTGATTTCGGCGAGCAGTACATCTCCATCGTCTGCATCTGGTCGCTCGGCGGCTTTCTCGGTCAGGGCTTTGAAAAGCTGCTGATCGCCACCGGCAACGCCACCCAGTCCATGATCGCTCAGGGACTGGGCGCCGTGCTGAATATCATTCTCGATCCTGTGTTCATTTTCGGTCTCGGCCCCATCCCCGCCTTCGGTGTCCGCGGCGCAGCCATCGCCACGGTGCTGGGACAGTTCGGCGCCGCAATCGCTGCATTCCTGTTCTGCCTGAAATACAACAACGCCACCCACTTCCATCTCAACCAGATGCTTCCCGACCTGAATATCCTGAAGTTCATCTATTCCGTGGGCATCCCCTCCATGATCACCATCGGGCTGAACACCGCCATGAGCTACTGCATGAACAGTATTTTCCTCGGCTTCTCCACCACCGCGGCGGCAGTCTTCGGCATCTGGCTGAAGCTGCAGCAGTTCGGCTATATGCCCGTTTTCGGCATGAACAACGGCACCATCGCCATCTATTCCTTCAACTACGGCGCGAAGAAGCTGGATCGCGTGTTTAAGACCATGCGTCTGGCGCTGATTGTCGCCATCGTCATCAGCGCGCTGGTCACTCTGCTGTACGAGGTGATCCCCGTGCCCCTGCTGCGCCTCTTCAGCGCCTCGGACTATATGCTGGAGATCGGCATCCCCGCCGTGCGGCTGTGCGCACTCTCGCTGCTGTTCGGCGCCATCTGCGTGATCATCTCCTCCGCCTGTCAGTCTCTGGGCCGCGCCCGCTACACGCTGGGCATCAACATCTGCCGTCAGGTGGTGTTCCAGATTGCCGCCGCATGGGTGCTGTCCCGCTTCGGTCGGCTGGAGCTGGTCTGGCTCGCTCCGCTGATTGCCGAGGTGCTGACCATGTTCGTCGCCGTTTTCCTGAACAAAAGGGTCAAAACCGCGCTGAGCGCGGAAATGGCGCAGTTCCCCCAGCCCGGACAGGAATGAAGCTGACGGAAGTTCTGCAGGCGTGCGGATGCCAGAAGGACGGAGATTTCCAGGCCCGACTCTGCCCCACCCTGCCCCGGGAATGTTTTCTCGGTGTGAAGGTTCCCCGGCTGCGGGAGATTGAAAAGCAATATCGCGGCAGTGCGGAGGCGGCGGAGTTTCTTTCTTCTCTTCCGCACCGATATTACGATGAAAACCTGCTCCACAGCATTTTTCTCTCCAGCATGAAGGATTATGATGCGGTGCTCCCCCTGCTGGACGCCTTTCTCCCCTACGTGGATAACTGGGCCGTCTGCGATACGCTGCACCCCGCCGCTTTCAAAAAGCGCCCTGCCGATCTAATGGATCGCATCCTCGGCTGGATCGGCGCTCCGGAGCCGTTCATCTGCCGCTTCGGCGTTGACGTTCTGATGACCTTTTATCTGGATGATGCCTTCCGCCCGGCGTATCTGGAACTCCCGGCGGCAGTCCGCTCGGAGGAGTATTATGTAAACATGATGCTGGCCTGGTTCTACGCCACTGCGCTGACGAAACAGTGGGATGCTGCCCTGCCCTATCTGACGGAGCGGCGGCTGAGTCCCTGGGTGCACAACAAAGCCATCCAGAAAGCCCGGGAGAGCTTCCGTATCCCGCCGGAGCGGAAACAGTATCTGAAAACTTTGAAAATCTGAAAAAGGATCCGCTGCCGAAGCAGCGGATCCTTTTTCAGATGCAATCGTCGCCGGACTCTGTCGGAGTCCGGCGACGAAACTTTTCGATTCTTATTCTTCCTCAGCGGCCTTCTTGGCGTCCTCAATGACCTTCTGCTGGACGTTGCCGGGCGCTTCCTCATAACGGATGAACTTGCAGGAGAAGCTGCCGCGACCCTGCGTCATGGAGCGCAGGTCGATGGTGTAGGAACCCATTTCAGCCATGGGAACCTCGGCCTCGACGATCTGCATACCGTCCTCCGCGTTCATGCCGAGCACGGTGCCGCGGCGCTTGGAGGAAATGTCGCTCATGATGTCGCCCAGGTTGGAGTCGGGAATGGTGACCTGCAGCAGACCGATCGGCTCCATGATGGTGGGCTTTGCGTTGGGAATACCCTCCTGATAAGCGAGACGGGCAGCCGTCTGGAACGCCTTATCGTTGGAGTCAACGGGGTGGTAGGAGCCATCGTACAGGGTTGCCCTCAGTCCGACCAGCGGGTAACCGGCGAGAACGCCTTTCTGCTCGGCGTTGCGCAGGCCCTTTTCTACGGACGGGAAGAAGTTTTTGGGAACAGAGCCGCCGAAGACTTCCTCAGCAAAGACCAGTTCATCCTGCTCTACCTGCGGCTCGATGCGGATCCAGACATCACCGAAC
>JAZQNZ010000159.1:0-5706 GCA_045627665.1 Oscillospiraceae bacterium | reverse complement strand
CCCTGCTCCGTCTTTGCCTCGTCATACTCACTGTTTTCGCTCAGGTCGCCGAAGCTGCGGGCTTCCTTGATCTGCTCGGCAACTTCCTTTTCACGAACCGTCTGGAGATAGTCCAGCTCCGTTTTGAGCTCATCCAGACGTGCCTGACTCATTTTGAATCTGTTTTCAGCACCCATTGCAGTCTCCCCTTTAATCAATACTGGTAATATACATATTTAATATTAAAACTGTTTGACACAATATTATAAGTTGATTATCTTTCCGTGTCAAGGACATTCGGCATCCGATCATCGTTTTTTCGTGTCTTCTTTTGTCGGACAGCGCTTTGCTCTTCCATACAGCAGCGTCATGCGCGACATTTCATCCGCAAGGGCAGGCGTAAGCTGCCCGCGCAGCAGGCGCCACTGCCAGTTTCCCTGCGCTGTCCCCGGAGCGTTGATCCGGCTCTCCGCCCCCGTGCCGAGCCAGTCCTGCATCTGCGAAATAAACACCTCTGCCGTGCTGCGCATACCTGCCCGCAGAATGCCGCGGCGCAGCCGCTCTGCATCGGTGCAGCCGTCCATTCCGACATACTCCGCGGCAAAGGCGAGTTCCTCCGGCGCCGCCTGCGCGCACCATGCGCCGAGCGGGAGATTGTCGTGCGTTCCGGTATAGCACATGCAGTTGCCCTTGTATTTATGCGGAAGATAGCTGCTGTCCGCTTCCGGATCAAAGGCAAATTCCAGCACCTTCATTCCCGGCCAGCCGCAGTCCTCCAGCAGCTTTCCGACCTCCGGCCCGAGTATTCCGAGATCCTCCGCAATGTACTGCAGCTTCGGAAACCAGCCGTTCAGCACGCCGAGCAGATCCATCCCCGGTCCTTTGATCCATGCGCCGCCGCGGGCATTTTCCGCGCCGAACGGCACGGCCCAATAGCTCGCAAAGGCGCGGAAATGGTCGATCCGAATGGCGTCGCAGCGCTTGGCGACCGCCGCAATGCGGCGGATCCACCAGCCGAAGCCGTCCGCGCGCATGGCGTCCCAGTCATACAGCGGGTTGCCCCAAAGCTGCCCGTCCTCGCAAAAGCAGTCCGGCGGAACACCGGCGACCGCATTCGGGAAGCCCTCCGCATCCAGACTGAAAAACCGTGCCTCCGCCCAGACGTCAGCACTGTCCATCGCCGCATAAATCGGAAGGTCTCCGATGATCCCGATCCCTTTTTCCGACGCATAATCGTGCAGCGCCGTCCATTGGCGGTCAAAGAGGAATTGGAGATAAACGTAAAAATCAATATCCGGCGCAAGCTGCGTCCTATATTCTTCCAGCGCATCCGGTGTGCGCAGACGCGCCTCGACCGGCCATTCCGTCCAGCTTTGCATACCGAAATGCTGCTTCAGCGCCATGAAAAGAGCGTAGTCCGGCAGCCAGGAGACGTTTTCCGCAAGGAACGCCGCAACGGCTGCGCCGTCGCGCTTCAGACCGCGATCCGCCGCCTTGCGCAGCACGGCGAACCGGTTTTCCCACTGCTTTCCGTAATCCACGCGCGCCGGCCTGGCGCCCCAGTCGATCCCGGCAACTTCCTCCTGCCGCAAAAGACCGTCCCCGATCAGCAGATCAAGGTCAATGAAATACGGATTTCCGGCAAAAACGGAAACGCTCTGATACGGAGAATCGCCGAAACCGGTCGGACTCAGCGGCAGGATCTGCCACCAGCGCTGCTTTGCAGCGGCAAGGAAATCAACAAACTCGTACGCGGCTTTTCCCATCGTGCCGATCCCGTAGGGCGACGGCAGAGACGAGACGGGCAGGATCACACCACAGCTTCGTTCCATCATTGAGAACAGGTTCCTTTCCATACATATCGAAAACGGGGCGGGCGGTTTTCCGCCCGCCCCCGATCATTCTTACGGGCGCAGTGATTGATCGTTCCGAATCAGGCATCAGAGGAATAGGTGAAGCCGATACCGGAGAAGTAGCTGATCGGATCAACACAGCTTCCGTTGACACGAACCTCAAAGTGGAGGTGCGGGCCCGTGGAATATCCGGTAGAGCCGACGTAGCCGATGGTCTGCCCGGCAGTCACAGTGTCGCCCACGGCAACGGACGGCATGGCATTCATATGGGCATAAAGTGTCGTCGTGCCGTTGGCGTGATAGATGACGCAGTAATAGCCATAGGAATCACTGTATTCGGAGATGCTGACCGTGCCGCCCGCGGCAGCGCCGATCGCCGATCCGTAACCGGCGCCGATGTCAACGCCGGAATGATACTTTGTCGTGCCGAAAATCGGATGGACGCGGTAGCCGAAGCGGGAGGTGATGTAAGTGCAGGACGGAACGGGCCAGGTGTAGTATGTACCGGAAGAAGTTTTACCGACGCTGCTGCTCGTTGCCGCCTGCTGCTGCTTGAGCTTGCGCTGGGACTCCTCCCACGCCTTACGCGCCGCTTCTTCCGCCGCCTTCTGCGCCTGCAGCTCCGCGACCTTTTTGTCGATCTTGGACTGCACTTCGCTTTCCAGCGCTTCGTTTTCTTCATACACGGCGGTGTAAAGCTCGATGTCCTCTTCCAGCTCCGCGATCATGGTGTAGGCCGCTTCGATCTGCTGCTCCAGACGTTCCTTTTCCGCCAGAAGCTCCTCGCGCTTGCTCTCCTGATCGCGCTGGATTTCTTCATACTCCGCCTTCACCTGCTGAACATACTCGCGCGCGGCAATATATTCATCCTTGATGTGGCGGTCATTGCGGACAATATCCAGCACGTCATTGAGTCTGCCGAGAAAATCCGTCAGGCTGTCAGCCTCAAAGAGGAAAGAGACATAATTCCATTGATTGGTCTCCTCCATAGTGCGGGCTCGTGCGCAGTAATGGGCATACTGTGCTTCCTCCGCCTCGATCGCTTCCTCAACCTCAACGGCCTTGTCCTCGATCATTTTGTCATACAGCTCAATCTGCTCGTTGATCAGCTCGATATCCTGACGGTTCAGCTCATTCTGCTCGTCAAGCGCGACCTTTTTCTCAATGACCGAGGTCATTTCGGTTTTGAGCGCATCGATCTGCTCCTGAACATCCTTCTGCTGCTTACGGATGGCATCGCGCTGCGCCTGCAGAGCGTCGATCTCCGACTGCGTTACTGCATGACCGCCGACCGAAACAGCCATTGATAAGAAGCCGACCACCAGCATTGCGACGAGCACAAGGCATACGATTCTTATAAATTTCTTGGACATACTGTCTCCTTTGCTGCGGCGCCTGCGCCGAAAAAAGTCATACTTTCAGATAGTTGCGGATCGCAATGATGCTGCCGAAGGTGCCGACGATAATGCCGACGCCGAGGTAGATCACCAGAACGGAAAGCTGCAGCACACCGAACGACGGAACCACAAGAATGCTCCCCATCATGCCGGTTGCAATCTTCCCGCCGATGAACTCATACACACCCCATATCACGAAAAACGCGATCACGCCGCCCAATAGGCCGAGAATCAGTCCCTCAATCACAAAGGGGCATCGGATAAACGCATTGTTCGCACCGACCATCTTCATGATGCCGATCTCTTCGCGGCGGCTGAAGGTTGCAAGCTTGATGGTGTTCTGCATGATGAACACGGAAACGACAAACAGAATGACGATCAGAATCGCGGACACGATGCTGACAACGTTGCGCAGCGCGATAAAGCCGCGGCTCAGCTCCGTGGCGGCACTTGTGTCCGCAATGCCGTTCACTTCCCTGACGGCTGCGTCGGTGCGCTCCATCAGTGCAAGGTCGTTCATGTAGATCACATAGCGGTTGCGGAAAACCGAGGGCGTCAGGTCGGAGAACATCTCCTCATCGTCCTCGCTGTACTGCGAGACAAAGTTTTCCATCGCTTCCTCGCGGGAAACGAATTCCACGGACTTCACGTTTTCAAGGACTTCAATGCGCGCTCCGATCTCGCGTGCCTCGTCCTCGCTCAGGTTTTCATCCACAAAGGCAAGGATCTCGTTCTGCTGCTCAAGATTGTCGATGTTCAGATCCACCACATAGGCAAGGATGGAAAAGACCCCCATGATCAGCAGGCAGGCCACGATAACCATGATGCACGCGAACGACATAAATCCGTGGGTGAAAATGCTCAAAAAGCCCTCTTTGACGAGGTAACCGAATCTGTTAAGCTTCATGACCGTAATACCCACCCATTCTGTCGCTGACGACTTTGCCGCTTTCGATGGAGATTACTCTCTTCGAGAAAGCGTTCACCAGTTCTTTTTCGTGTGTGACGACCAGCACGGTCGTTCCCAGTTCATTGATCTTCTGCAGCAGAAGCATCAGTTCCAGACTCTTTGCCGGATCCAGGTTGCCGGTAGGCTCGTCCGCAATGATCAGCCGCGGAGAATTCACCAGCGCACGGGCAATGGCAACGCGCTGCTGCTCACCGCCGCTCAGCTCCTGCGGCAGACGTTTTTCACGACCTTCAAGGCCCACGAGCTTCAGCACATAGGGAACGCGCTCCCGGATCTCGCGCTTTCCGGCGCCGACAACGTGCATGGCAAACGCCACATTTTCGTAAACGGACTTGTCCTCAATCAGACGGAAATCCTGGAAAATGACGCCGAGGGTGCGGCGAAGCTGCGGCAGACGGCGGCGGCGAATGCTGCGCAGGTCATAGCCGTTGACCTCCAGCTCGCCGGAATCCGCGCGCACCTCGCCCGTCAGGAGCTTGATGATCGTGGTCTTTCCGCTGCCGGAAGGGCCGACAAGAAACACAAATTCGCCCTCTTCGATATCCAGCGACAGATTGTCCGCCGCCTGCGTACCGCTGCTACGATATTTCATTGAAACATCTTTCAAATGGACCATAGGATTTTTCTCTTTTCTTGTTTCGAGATTGCAGATGAATTATCAGTACTGCTTGTTCTGGGAGTTGAGATACTTCTTGACCATCAGAGCCACCTTGAAAACGATGGCATGGTCAAACTCGCGCAAATCAAGTCCGGTGAGTTTTTTGATCTTTTCAAGACGGTACACCAGCGTGTTTCTGTGGACAAACAGCTTGCGGCACGTCTCGGAAACGTTCAGATTGTTCTCAAAGAACTTGTTGATCGTGTACAGCGTCTCCTGACCGAGCGCCTCAATGGGGTTCTTCTTGAAAACCTCCTGCAGGAACATTTCGCACAGCGTCGTGGGGAGCTGATAGACGATTCGGCCGAGGCCGAGGTTCTCGTAGTTGATGACGCTCTTGTCATCGTCGAACACCTTGCCGACCTCAATGGCGACCTGCGCCTCCTTATAGCGGTCAGCCAGCTCGCGCAGGTGGTGGGCGGTCGTGCCGATTCCGATCACGACCTTGACGCCCAGCTCGCGGGCCAGCGCTTTTTCAACGCTCTCCGCAATGGCAAACAGCTCCGGCGTTTCAAATTCCGGCTGCATCTCCTTAATCAGGACGAGATCCGTTTCGGAAATGCTGAGGACAAAGTCCTTCTGGCGATCGGGGAAAAGATTCTGCAGCACTTCGATGGCGGCGACATCCGTCTTTTCCGTCTGGCGGATCAGGAATACCACGCGGGGAACGTCTGCGGAAAAATGCAGCTCCTTCGCGCGGACGTAAACGTCGCCGGGCAGGATATTATCGGAGATGATATTCTTGATAAAGGTCGCCTTGTCGTGCTTTTCTTCGTAGTTGGTCTTTGCCTCGTTCATCGCAACGGAGGCGAGAACGCAGACGCAGTGCGCCGCGGCGTCCGTGCCGCT
>JAZQNZ010000158.1:0-5384 GCA_045627665.1 Oscillospiraceae bacterium | reverse complement strand
GCATCTGCCGCGACGGCCCCGTGCTGGAGAAGGAGGAAATCATATGGGACGACTGAGCGTCAATCTCTGCGGGATCGAGCTGGATAATCCCGTCATTCCCGCGTCCGGCACCTTCGGCTACGGCTATGAGTTTGCCGAGCTTTACGATATCAACTGCCTCGGCACCTTCTCCTTCAAAGGCACCACGAGGGAGCCGCACTTCGGCAACCCGACGCCCCGCATCGCGGAGACGGCGGGCGGCATGCTGAACGCCGTCGGCCTGCAGAATCCCGGCGTGGACGCCGTGATCAGCCGGGAACTGCCGAAGCTGAAAAAAGTGTTTCATAAGCCTGTCATGGCGAATGTCAGCGGCTTTTCCGCGGAGGAATACGCCGAGGTCTGCGCAAAGCTGGATGCCTGCGAGCAGGTCGGCTGGCTGGAGGTCAACATTTCCTGCCCCAACGTTCACGGCGGCGGCATGAGCTTCGGCACCGACCCGAAAGCGGCGGCAGCGGTCACCGCGGCGGTGAAAAAGGTTGCGACCAAACCGGTCATCATGAAGCTGAGCCCCAATGTGACGGACATCGTGAGCATTGCGCGCGCCTGCGAGGATGCGGGTGCGGACGCCATCAGTCTCATTAACACGCTGATGGGAATGCGGATCGATCTGAAAACGAAAAAGCCGATCATCAAAAACGTGACCGGCGGGCTCCCCGGCCCGGCGGTGTTCCCGGTGGCGCTACGCATGGTGTATCAGGTCGCGGGCGCAGTCAAAGTCCCCGTTGTGGGACTCGGGGGCGTTTCCTGCGCGGAGGACGTCATCGAGATGATGCTTGCCGGTGCGACGGCGGTGGAGGTCGGCGCTGCCAACCTTGTCGAGCCGTTTGCCTGCCGCAGCATCATCGACGCGCTGCCCGCGGCGATGGACAAATACGGCATCCACAATCTGAATGAAATCATAGGAGCTGCGAGATAACATGGGAAAAGACGTCATTGTTGCCTGCGACTTTGCGAGCGCATCGCAGGTATTTGAATTTCTGGACAAGTTCACGGAGCGCAAGCCCTTTGTTAAGATCGGCATGGAGCTTTTCTATGCGGAGGGGCCTTCCGTCGTGCGGGAGATCAAGGCGCGCGGACACCGGATCTTTCTCGATCTGAAGCTGCACGACATTCCCAACACGGTGAAGAAGGCGATGAGCGTGCTGCGCGATCTGGATGTGGACATCTGCAATCTCCACGCTGCCGGCACGAAAGCGATGATGGAAGCGGCGCTGGAGGGGCTCACAAGACCGGACGGCACCCGCCCGAAGCTCATCGCCGTCACGCAGCTCACCAGTACCGATCAGGAGAGTATGGAGCGGGATCTTCTCATCCATGCCCCCATCGACGAGGTCGTGATGCACTATGCCAAGACCGCGTGCGACGCCGGACTGGACGGCGTTGTCTGCTCCCCGCTGGAAGCCGGCAAAGTCCACGCGCTGTGCGGAACGGACTTTCTGACCGTGACCCCCGGTGTCCGCTTTGCGGACGGGGACAAGGGCGACCAGAAGCGCGTTATGACGCCGGAGGAAGCAAAGAAGATCGGTTCGGACTATATCGTTGTCGGCAGACCGATCACCGCGGCGGAGGATCCCGTTGCGGCCTATCTGCGCTGCGTGCGCGAATTTGTGGATTGAGCGGAGGAGAGGAAAATGGAAAAACTGATTGCAAAGGATCTGCTTCGCATCGGCGCGGTGTTTTTCCGCCCGGAGGAGCCGTTTACCTGGGCGAGCGGCATCAAAAGCCCGGTGTACTGTGACAACCGCCTGACGCTGACGGCGCCCGACGTCCGAAACGACGTTGAAACCGCGCTTGCGGAAAACGTAAAGAAATACTATCCTGCCTGCGAAGTTCTGATGGGAACGAGCACCGCGGGCATTGCCCACGCCGCCATCGTGGGCCACATCCTCGGTCTGCCGATGGGCTACGTTCGCAGCGGCGCCAAGGATCACGGCAGACAGAACCAGATCGAGGGAAAGCTTCTGCCGGGGCAGAAGGTCGTCGTCGTGGAGGATCTGATCTCCACCGGCGGCAGCGTCATCGAGGTTGTCAACGTCCTGCGTGAAGCGGGCGCGGAGGTGCTCGGCGTTGTCAGCATCTTTACCTACGGTATGAAAAAGGGTCTGGAGCGCCTTGCAGCGGCGGACGTCAAAAACGTCTCTCTGACCAACTTCGACGTGATCGCGGCAGTCGCCGCAGAGGAAGGCTATATTCGCAGCGGCGATGTTGCGCGCCTGATCGCGTTTCGCAACGATCCATCTGACGAGAGCTGGATCGGAGGCGGAAAGTGAGAAGCCTGATTGATATTCTCGATCTCTCCGTCGAAGAGATCGACGCGCTGATCGCTACCGCGTGCGACATTATCGAAAACCCGGACAAATATGCGGAGTGCTGCAAACGGAAAAAGCTCGCAACGCTCTTTTTCGAGCCGAGTACCCGCACACGCTTGAGCTTTGAGGCTGCTATGCTGGAGCTGGGCGGCAGCGTCATCGGCTTTTCCAGCGCCAACAGCTCCTCCGCCGCAAAGGGCGAGAGCGTGGCGGACACGGCAAAGGTCATCAGCTGCTATGCGGACATCATCGCCATGCGCCATCCCAAGGAGGGCGCGGCGCTCGTCGCGGCGCAGAATGCCGCGATCCCCGTCATCAACGCGGGCGACGGCGGTCACTGCCATCCGACGCAGACACTGGCGGATCTGCTTACCATTTACCGCGAAAAGGGCCGCTTTGACCATCTCACCATCGGCCTTTGCGGCGACCTGAAATTCGGCCGCACGGTGCATTCTCTCATCAACGCCATGGCACGCTACGAGGGCGTGAAGTTCGTCCTCATCTCTCCGGAGGAGCTGAAGCTGCCGAGCTACGTCAAAAACGCGGCGCTGAAGGAAAAGGGGATCGAATACCTCCAGACCGCCAGTCTGGAAGAAGCAATGCCGCAGCTTGACATCCTCTATATGACCCGCATCCAGCAGGAGCGCTTTGCGGATATCGACGAATATCTCCGCCTGAAGGACAGCTATATCCTGACGCCGGAAAAGCTGAAAACGGCGAAGCCGGATATGTGCATCCTCCACCCGCTGCCGCGCGTGAACGAGATCAGCGTGAAGGTGGACGACGATCCCCGCGCCTGCTATTTCAAGCAGGTGCTGAACGGCAAATATATGCGTATGGCGCTGATCCTGAAGCTGCTTGAGGAGGCGAAAAGATGAATATTGACGCGATCACCAACGGCATCGTCATCGACCATATCCCCGCGGGCGGCGGCATGAAGCTGTATGAGCTGCTGAAGCTGGATGCGCTGGACTGCTCCGTGGCGATCATCAAAAACGCCCACAGCAGCAAGGACGGGAAGAAGGACATCATCAAAATCGACGCCGAGATTGAGCTGAATTTTGAGCTTATCGGCTATATTGCGCCGAATGCGAAGATCAATATTATCAGAAACGGAGAATTGATCGAAAAACGCTCCGTGACGCTTCCCGAAACGCTGACGAATGTGATAAAATGTAAGAATCCCCGATGCATCACATCGGCAGAGCAGGAACTGGATCACATTTTCCGCCTGACCGACAAGGAGAAAAAAATATATCGCTGTCTCTACTGTGAGACAAAAGCGAACTGAAATAAAGGAGAACACGATATGGCTAAGATCATCAATGAACCGGCCCACACTTTTAATGAGTATCTGCTCATCCCCGGCTATTCCTCCAGCGCCTGCATCCCCGACGCAATCTCTCTGAAAACACCGCTGGTGAAATTCAAAAAGGGTGAGACCTCTGCCATCACCATGAACATCCCCATGGTGTCCGCCATCATGCAGTCCGTCTCCGGCGACCGTCTGGCTGTCGCGCTGGCAACAGAGGGCGGCGTTTCCTTCATTTACGGTTCCCAGTCCGTTGCGGACGAGGCCGCCATGGTGGCGAGAGCCAAGAACTACAAGGCGGGCTTCGTTCCCAGCGACTCCAATCTCAGTCCGGCGTCCACGCTTGCCGATGTGCTCGCGCTCAAGGCGCGCACCGGCCACGCCACCGTTGCCGTGACCGAGGACGGCACCGCCGCCGGCAAGCTTGTCGGTATCGTTACGAGCCGCGACTATCGCGTCAGCCGCATGGCGCCCGAAACGAAGGTTTCCGAGTTTATGACGCCGTTTGACAAGCTGGTCTGCGCGAAAGAGGGCACCAGCCTGAAGGAAGCCAACGACATCATCTGGGATCACAAGCTGAACGCCCTGCCCATCATCGACGAAAACCAGCGTCTTTGCTGCTTCGTTTTCCGCAAGGACTATGAAAACCACAAGCAGAATCCCAACGAGCTGCTTGACGCGCAGAAGCGCTACGTCGTCGGTGCGGGCATCAACACGCGCGACTATGCCGAGCGCGTTCCCGCGCTGATCGAAGCCGGCGCGGACGTTCTCTGCATCGACTCCTCCGAGGGCTTCTCCGACTGGCAGAAGTTCACCCTTGCCTGGATCCGCGAGCGATACGGCGACAGCGTCAAGGTCGGCGCCGGCAACGTTGTGGACGCTGCGGGCTTCCGCTTCCTTGCGGACTGCGGTGCGGACTTCATCAAGGTCGGCATCGGCGGCGGCTCCATCTGCATCACCCGCGAGACCAAGGGCATCGGCCGCGGTCAGGCAACTGCGCTGATCGACGTCTGCGCAGAGCGCGACAGATATTTTGAAGAAACCGGTATTTACATCCCTGTCTGCTCCGACGGCGGCATCGTCTACGACCACCACGTTACCCTGGCCCTTGCCATGGGCGCGGATTTCGTCATGCTGGGCCGCTACTTCGCCCGCTTCGACGAAAGCCCCTCCAACCGCGTCAGCATCGGCGGCACCTACTATAAGGAATACTGGGGCGAGGGTTCCGCCCGCGCAAGAAACTGGCAGCGCTATGACAATGGCGGCGACAGCAAGCTCAGCTTCGAAGAAGGCGTGGACTCCTATGTTCCCTACGCCGGCTCCCTGCATGACAACGTTGCCATGACGCTGAGCAAGGTCAAGTCCACCATGTGCAACTGCGGCGCACTGACAATCCCGGAGCTGCAGGAGAAAGCTGTCCTGACGCTGGTGTCCTCCACCAGCATCATCGAAGGCGGCGCGCACGATGTCATTCAGAAGGACACTACCACCACATTCAAATGAGTTTTTACCGTAAAAATTGTCAGAAATGCGCCTTGACGCAGCAGACAGTCGAATGGTAAACTGAGGCTATAATTCAGATGTTCCCCGTGACCGACGGAAGATAATGTGGAGCACCACAGTGGAGCCGGGAACATGACCGGGAAAGCGCGTTTTCCCGTATTAGCCGACCGTCTGGGCGCACTTAACTCAATGAGTCAAGTGCGCCCTTTTTTCATTTTTTT
>JAZQNZ010000157.1:0-3116 GCA_045627665.1 Oscillospiraceae bacterium | reverse complement strand
TTTTCAGTCCCCCTCGATCATCCGATACCCCACGCCCACCTCGGTAAAAATAAACTCCGGCTCGGCGGGATTTTTTTCGATCTTGCGGCGGATGTTCGCCATATGAACGCGCAAAACCTGATTGTTGCCGGAAACGCCCGGCCCCCACAGCGCCTTCAGGATATAATCATAGGTCAGCACCTTGCCCGCGTGCAGTCCGAGCAGGGACACGATGCGGTATTCGTTCTGCGTCAGATGGACGTTTTCCCCGTCCACCAGCGCCCAGTGCTTGTTGTAGTCGATGGTCAGCGCGCCCGCGGTAAAGATTCCGCCGGCGGAAACCGCATCGCTGCTCGCACCGGCGCGCGTGTGGCGCAGGGCGGTGCGTATGCGCGCCAGCAGCTCGCTGGTGCCGAACGGCTTGGTGATATAATCGTCCGCGCCGGCGTCCAGCGCCTCCACCTTGTCGTGCTCGTGCATCCGCGCGGAAACGACGATGATGGGAAGCTGCGTCCATTCGCGCGCGGAGCGGATAATTTCCAGCCCGTCCAGATCCGGCAGACCGAGATCCAGAATCACAAGGTCAGGGCAGTGGGACGAGAGCATACTGCGCGCGCTGCGCCCGTCCGCCGCGGTGATGGTGTCATAGCCGTTTGCCGACAGCACGGCGCTCATAAAGTTGGAGATGCGCGTTTCGTCCTCAACGATCAGGATCTTCTGTTTCACTTCCATTGTCTGTTCCCTCCTGCGGATTTCCTGCCCATACGGGCAGCCTGAAGCTCATGCGTGCTCCGCCGCCGCGGATATTTTCCGCCTGCAGCTCGCCGCCGTGGGCGCGGACGATGGTGCTGCAGACGCTCAGCCCGATGCCCATGCCGCGCGTGGAATCCTCGGCTCGGCAGTCCGAAGGCAGCCCGGCGCCGTCCGGCAGATGCGCCAGCGTCTCGTCCCGGAATCCGACGCCGTCGTCCTCCACGCAAAAAGCCGCCTGCCCGTCCTTTTCGGAAACGGACAGGACCGCCTTTGTTGCCGTTTCGCCGTGGATCGCGGCGTTGATGAGCAGATTGATGATGACCTGCTCGATCAAAATTGCGTCCATCTCCACGAGCAGCATCTCCTCCGGGATCCGGATCTCCACCGGCATATCCGGATACTGCCTGCGAAAGCGCGTCGCCGCCTCCCATACGACCTCCTCGACGAGCTGCGGCTCCTTGTGCAGCGCGGACTCCTCCGCGCCGCCGATGCGCGTGATGCTCAAAAGGTTCTCGACCATGTTGATGAGCCACTCCGCCTCGCTGCGCGCATCGTTCAGCAGTCCGGCCTTTTCCGCGTCGGTCAGACCGTCCCCGTTTTCCTGCACGGCGTTGACCGCACCGATGATCCCGGTCAGCGGGGTGCGGAAATCATGGGAGATGGCGCGCAGCAGATTGGCGCGCATCTTCTCCCGCTCGCCCTCCAGCCGCGCCTTTTCCCCCTCGCGCGCCCGCGCGGTAAGTGTGCAGGTGATGACGGAAACCGCAAACATGGAAAGGAACGTCAGCGGGTAGCCCGCGATGGAAAAATTCATGTGGAAATACGGATAGGTGAACACATAATTGACGCCGAGCACCGCGACGACCGAGGCGAGCATCCCCCAGAGGTAGCCGTCCGTCGTCAGCGAAACGACCAGCACCGCCAGCACAAACAGCAGCGGAACGTGAAAATCCGTGTCGCTGACGAGCTTCAGTCCGGCGCACAGCAGCGACGTCAGCGCAAACGTGCCGACGGTCACCGCGAGATCCCGCCAGGAAAAGGTCAGCCGCATTTTCAGTTTGCCGTTTTGTTTTTTTCCGCGCATTCCGCCGCCTCCCCGATCCTGTCTCAATACATATTATATTATAACGGCACGGTGCATACAATGGAATAAAAATCCCGTTAAGAAACCGCGCGGGCGTTTGCAAAAACTTTGCGAAGCCCGTGGGCGGCTTTGCACACGGTTTACGCCCGCCGCTGATAGAATAGCTGCAGAACCCCAACACAAGGAGGAATATCTTTATGACTTCTGCGGCAACCGACATTCCCGCCGCTGTCGCAAGCGAGCTTCTGCCGGGCGAGACCGTCCTGTGGCAGGGCCGCAGCGGCGGCGTATCTCTGAAGAAGGACACCGGCGGCGCCGTCATCCTGACATGGCTGATCTACACCGCGATTTTCGTCATCGTTTCCGCCGCGTTCATCTGGGCGGAAATTGCAGCGGGTTACAGCGTCAACCTTCTCTGGCAGGCCATGCTGACGATCATCTGGCTGTTTTTCATGGTTCGTCCCATTCAGGACCGGGCAAAGATCCTCTCCAGCCGGTACTACATCACCGACCGCCGCGTCATTCTCGCCCTCGGCGGCAAGGACTTCTGCTCCCTCATCCGCAGCGGCCTGCGCGCCCGCAAAACCGTCTCCGCCTCCGGCAGATGCGATATTTTGATCGGCTCCGCCGTGTCCGTCCCCGACAAAAAGCACTTCAAATATGCCTGGGACCCCTGCCGCGGCGACTACAACGAAGGCGTCACCGGTTTCGTCTTTTTCAATCTTCCGGACGATCCCGAGCTTGACGCCCTGCTCTCGCTCTGATGCTGAAGCCTGATGAAAACAAGACAAACCTGTCTTGTTTTCACAGCCGCCGCAGCGGCGCAGGTTTCGTATGAGTCAGCGCGTCTCTCTCCATATAATACACCCCCCGGATGCCCCCCTCCCGGTTTCCTCTCTTCTTCCGATTTCGGAAAAAACCGCGCGGGCGGCCGGGTTCTCTCTCGGCAGACGGCGGCCCTCCACCGCCGTCTGTTTTTATACCCTTCGCTCATCACATAAAAAAGCAAGGCAGACTTTTCTTTCGTCTGCCTTGCTTTATAATTCCATTAAAACAGAGAAACCAGCGCCTGCCACGCGCCCGTGAGCCGCGCAAGCGCGGTGTCCGCCGCGGCGTGCAGCGCGGCATAAAAGCCGTCCGTCCCGCCGAAGAGAACGTCCGCCATGCGGACGGGGGACGCGCCGGTCAGCCAGCCGATGCCGCCGAGCACCGCGCCCGCAACGACCAGCGCCAGCGCCGTCCAGAGGACGATACGCCATGCCTTCGTCATACCGTTTCCTCCTTTTCCAGACAGAGCTTT
>JAZQNZ010000156.1:0-2474 GCA_045627665.1 Oscillospiraceae bacterium | reverse complement strand
CTCGGCGCGATCATGCTGGCAATCGCCACCGGTATCTGCGCTCTGTAATCCTTTCGCGGAGTTTGCTCCGCACAGCATCTGACGAAGCGAACCCCGGTTTCACAAGCTTTGTGAAACCGGGGTTTTTCATGTGTTTTTCGGACGAAACAAAGCGGCGCGGCCGATCCGGGTGCGGGCTTCCTCGATGGGAACGCTGTCACGGACGAAGCTGTTTACCATACGTTGTGGATCAAATTATATCAGCGCAAGCGTGCGGAGCACGAAGACAAAGGCAAAGATCGTGAACATGGAAAACGCGCTGGTCCACACGACGATCTGGCAGGCGAGCTGATCGTCCCCGCCGATCTCCTGCACCATGACCTCGCTGGAGATGGCCAGCGGCGTCGCGCAGACGGAGATGATGGCCGGGAACTCCGTCATCGTCAGATGCATGGGGCCGCGCAGCAGCACTGCGGCGGTGATGGTCAGCAGCGGGCAGATGACAAGGCGCAGGGAAACGCCGAGCGCCAGCTGCGGCAAAAGCGCCTTCGTTGCGCTGAAATCCAGCATGGCGCCGAGGCAGAAGAGCATCATGGGCGACGCGATGCGGGAGATATTCGTAAGCGCGGCGAACAGATCCGGCAGGCTGCGCTGCAGGGTGAATACCGGCAGTCCGTCCGCGCCGGTGGGCAGCAGATCGCGCAGAAACACGACGAGCACGCCCGCGAGGGCGCCGATGATCAGCGGATTGGTGGCCATCATGCGGAGCAGACGGCGGAGCGTGACCTTTTCGCCCTCCTTCTCGCTGTACAGCGTCAGGACGATCACGCCCATCACGTTATAGAGCGGCACCAGAATGCCGGTGGCAAGCGCAGAGAACACCACGGCGGCGGTGCCGCCCAGCGACTCGGCGAGGGAGAGGCCGATCACGGCCTGATTGGAGCGGAACGCCGCCTGCACGATCACGCCGCGCTGGTCGCGCTTCGGGATGACAAAGTGCACGAGCAGCATCGTCAGCAGCGCCAGCACGACGATCCCTACACCGAGGAACAGGATGACCGCCCAGTTCAGCTCGCGCAGGTCGCCGATGCTGTAAACGCTGATGAAAAGATACGCCGGCAGGAAAATGCGGAAGCACAGCGTATTCAGCCGCTTGAAGAACGTGACGTCCCACGGCCCGATCCGCCGGATGAAATAGCCGAGCGCCATGACCAGCAGCATCGGCATGATGGAATGGTACGCATACAGGAAGGTTTCTTTCATCTTTCACCCCTCCGTCAGAGCGCAGGTCTTTCCCGGGAAAGACGGCCTTCGTTCCGGCAATCAAGTCATATTGCGATAAGTTCCCTCCGCGGTGGCGATCAGCTTCTCCGGGTGCTTTTCCTCCCAGAGCTCGCCCCGCGTATAGATGAGCGTGCGGCCCATCTTGGTCACGTACGCCTTCACGATGATCCGTCCGTCCCCCGGTGCGGGGCGCAGATAGTTGGTGTTGAGGGAGATCGTGGGCGTCAGTTTTCCGGTGATGATATGTGTAAGGGCGCCGATCGTGGTATCCAGCATCGTGGTGATGATCCCGCCGTGCAGCACGCCGTCCGGGTTCTGCTCCCAGACCTGCGCGGGATAGGCATAGGTCTGCGTCATCGCCACCGGATCGCATTCGATGAATTCCGGCGCCATCATCCCGCAGACGAGGTGCTTTCTCTCGCGGTTCATCAGATCCACGTAATCGCTCAGCTCCCGTGGAAGTCTCTCATCAAGTTGCATGTCCATAGTTGTCCTCTTTTGTATGATAATCGTTCAAAGTGAGATCTGCCGGCTCAGCCACTCCAGCGCGGCCGGTAGTTCTCTGTCCCAGTACTCCCAGTCGTGGTCACCGCTGCTCTCCGCGAAATCGCAGGGAACGCCGCGGGCACGGCAGGCGTCGCGGAACGTTACGGTGTGCAGATAGAGGGAGTCCTCCCTGCCGCACACGGTATAAAAGTGCGGAAGCGCTCCTCCGGCAGCCGCAGCCTGCTCCAGAAGCGCGATCGGATCGTTGCCGCGGGCCCGCATTTCCCCGACCGTTCCGCCGAGGGCGCGGCGGCAATGGTCTCTCACGCTGCCGTCGGCATATTTCGCCGCGGGATCCAGCATCCCGGAGAGCGAAGCCGCGGCGCAGTAGCGCTCCGGGTGAGTCAGTGCGCAGGTCACGGCGCCGTAGCCGCCCATGGAAAGGCCGGCGATGACCGTCTGATCGCGGCGGTCGGAAATGTTGAAAAAGTGCTTCATTTTTGCCGGCAGCTCCTCCGTGAGAAAGCGGCGGTAGGCATAGACGGTCGGGTCACTGTCGGCATAATAGCTGTGGTTGCCCCGGGGCATGATGACGGCAAAGGGATGCCTGCCCGCATAGCGCTCCAGCGCGGTATAGCGGCTCCAGACCGTCTCGTCCCCATTGTAGCCGTGGAGAAGATACAGCACGGGGAACGGGCCGGGATGGGCATTGCCCGTGAAGCTGG
>JAZQNZ010000155.1:0-8937 GCA_045627665.1 Oscillospiraceae bacterium | reverse complement strand
TTGCGCCGCTGCCGCGGGGCGTGGAGCCGGAGCTGGCCACGATCGTGACCAGAACAGCGTTTTTACCCCGCGCGATCAGCGCACGGAGCTTCTGAAACAGATTTCTCACAAGTCGCTCTCCCTTTTTCGTTCAGATACTGCACAGAGATACCGAATAATACTGCTTCCGGTTCAGTCCTCAAAGCAGCTTAACAGGCGTTGATAGTCCGCCGGGGTGTCGGCATCCAGCAAAATTCTGTCGTCGGATACATCTATATCTCTTACCGCAGCGCCGCAGCGCTCTATCGCGCCGCGAAGTCCCATCGTTCCGCCGTAGGACAGGATCGCCGGAACAATGCTGCGGTCAATCAGAATCGGGTGGCCCGCTTCCCCGCGAAAGACCGGACGCACGATCTCCCCCGTCTGCCGGAGAAGCAGCCGAACGGTTTCCGGGCGAACCGCGGGAATATCCACAGGCGTCAGCAAAATGCGGGTGGTCTCCTCCGAAACGGCGGAAAGCCCCAGACACACCGAACGAAACATATCCGACTGCGCGTAATCCGGATTATGCACAAAACGGAGCTTCATGTCCGCAAGATGCGCTTCCAGTGCGGCCGCCTGATGCCCGGTAATCATAATGATCTCGTCGGCGCCGGCTTTCCGGAGATAATCCGCGCAGCGCCGTGCCATGCTCATCGTCCCGAGCGGAAGCAGCGGCTTAAACGCTCCCATGCGGGAGGACAGTCCGGCAGCGACGATGACCGCCGTGATATATTCGTTCTTTTTCCCAGTCGGATCATTCATTTCCCGCAGACCGTCTATGCTGATTTGCCCGTCCTTCCGTGGTGTACTCATTGCATAATACCATAGTATCACGCAAAGCGATATTGTCAACGAAGCAGTGCTGTTGCTACAACGAAAAGTTGTATATCTCCTACGCAAAAGAGTTGTGGCAAAGCGCGTCATATTTGTTGTATATGTACAAATCACTTGGTATAATGGAACTGTTGAAGTAACCAAAGGAAAGGAAGGATACTCTCATGAGCGAAATCAGAAAATACGAGCGAGTACACCTTACCATCAACGGCGTGGATCGTCCTGTGGTGTGCGACCTTGAAAAAGATACTCTGGCAGATGCGATCCGCCGACTCGGTCTTACCGGCACGAAGGTCGGCTGCGGCATCGGCGTCTGCGGCGCCTGCTCCGTCATCCTGAACGGCGAGCTGGTTCGTTCCTGCACCAAGCGCATGAAAAACATCCCCGAGCGCAGTGAGATCACCACCATTGAGGGGATCGGTACGCCGCAGCACCTGCACCCCATTCAGCAGGCATGGGTGACCTACGGCGGCATTCAGTGCGGCTTCTGCACCCCCGGTTTTATCGTTTCAACCTATGCTCTTTTGCAGAAAAATCCCAGTCCCACCCGCGAAGAGGTGCGTGACTGGTTCCAGAAAAATCACAACATCTGCCGCTGCACCGGCTTCAAGCCCATCATCGACTGCGTTATGGCTGCGGCGAAGGTCATGCGCGGCGAGGCCACCATGGAGGAAATTACTTACGACTTTGCCGGCGAGAAGCAGATTTACGGCTCCTCCCGTCCCCGTCCCGGCTCCGTTTCGAAAGCCTGCGGCCTGACGGACTACGGCAACGATATTGCCCTGAAAATGCCGGAGGGTCTGCTGCATCTGGCGGTTGTTCTGGCAGACGCCCCCCACGCGAACATCATCCGGATCGACACCGCCGCGGCGGAGGCCATGCCCGGTGTTGTCAGAATTCTGACCGCTGCGGATGTCAAGGGCAGCAACAACATCGACCCCGTTCCCGTCATTCCCCGCTGGAAGGGCACCGGCACGCCTCCGTTCCCCGTCATCGCAGGCAAGAAGGTCTGCCGCAAGGGCGACGTGGTTGCCGTTGTCGCCGCCGACACCGAGGAGCACGCCCGCGAAGCTGCCAAGGCAGTGAAGCAGGAGCTGGAGATCCTCCCGGTTTACAACACCTTCCTTGAGGCGGTGATGCCCAACGCCATTCAGATGCACGAGACCAGCCCCAACTGCTACATGGAGGCTCCCGTGTTCAAGGGTGAGGACCCCGAGGATCTGTTCGATGACGCCGCTTATGTGGTGGAAGGCTCCTTCCACTCCCAGCATGAGCCCCATCTGCCGATCGAGCCGGATGTCTGCCAGGGCTACTACGACACGGATGACAACGTCGTCATCCAGTGCAAGACGCAGGCGATCGGCGAAGGCCGTGAAAGCATCGTGCAGGCCTGCGGCATTCCGATGGAAAAGCTGCGTCTGATCGGCAATCCCGTCGGCGGTTCCTTCGGCTATTCCGTCACTGCCAACACCTATGCGATCGTCTGCACTGCCGTGCAGAATCTCGGCGTTCCCGTCACGCTCTCCCTCAGCTATGAGGAATTCCTGCACATGACGGGCAAGCGCGCCTCCACTTACACCAACGGTAAAATGGCCTGCGATAAGGACGGCAAGATCCTCGCCGTCGAGTACGATCTGGGTCTTGACCACGGCGCATACGCCGGCATGGCGAGCAAGATCTTCAACAATCTGATCTCCGTCGCTTTCCACGGCTACAACGTTCCCAACATCAAGGCGCTTGCGCGCGGCGGTGTTTCCAATCACGCGTTCAACACCTCTTACCGCGGTTTCGGCGCCCCCCAGATCTACACCACCTCCGAGGCTCTCATGGACATGATGGCGCAGGAGATCGGCATGGATCCCTGGGAGTTCCGTTATCGGAATCTGGCAAAGCCCGGCGAGACGAATCTCAACTCCCGTCCCTACAAGCTCTACTCCTACAAGAAGCTGATGGAAATGCCCAAGCCCCACTATGACGAGTTCAAAGCCGAGGCGGAAAAGGGCAAGGCCGAGGGACGCATGATGGGCGTCGGCGTTTCCATGGGCGGCTTCCTCTGCACGCTCGGAATGTGGGATAAGGCCGGAAACGACCTTGAGCTGCTGCCGGACGGAACCATTGCGCTCTACAACACCTGGGAAGAAATGGGTCAGGGCGCCGACATCGGCTCCCTCACCGTTGCAGTCAAGGCGCTGGAGCCGATGGGCGTCAAGCCGGAGCAGATCGTTCTTGTCATGAACGACTCCCATCGCTGCCCCGATTCCGGCGTTGCCGCCGGTTCCCGCAGCCATATCATGAACGGCCGCGCCGTGGAGGCAGCCGCAAAGCTCCTGATGGATGCCATGCGCAAGCCCGACGGAACTTACCGCACCTATGACGAGATGGTGGCAGAGGGTCTGCCCACGCGCTACAACGGTCATGTGGACAACATGAATCTGGGCATTGATCCCGGTCTGAATCCCAACACCGGCGAGGGCGACAAGGACGGCGAATATATGTACGGCGCCAACTGCGCTCTGGTGGAAGTCGATCCCAAGACCGGCAAGACCACGGTTCTTCGCTACGCCTGCACCGCCGATGTCGGCGTGATCGGCAACAAGCTCGCCGTGGACGGTCAGGCTTACGGCGGCATTTCCCACTCCATCGGCTTTGCCCTCAGCGAGGACTATCAGGATATCACGAAGCACCGCAACATGATCGCCTGCGGCATTCCTCAGGTGCTGGATATTCCGGACGACATCCGCGTGGAATATCTGGAAACTCCCAGAGGCGCCACCGGTGCCTTCGGCTCTGCCGGCTGCTCCGAGGTGTTCCAGTCCTCCGGTCACATGGCGGTCATCAATGCGATCAACGATGCTGCCGGCGTCCGTATTTACGAGCTGCCTGCAACGCCCGACAAGGTCAGGGCCGCTCTGGCAGCCAAGGCCGAGGGCAGGGAGCTGAAGCCCGCCAAATACTGGTTGGGCAGCGAGCTTGAGGATGCTCTGGAGGATATCATCAATCATCCCATCGGCTGATAAAATCATCATCGTTCAGGGATGGCCGGATCTCGGTCATCCCTGTTCTCCGTATTTTCGATCAAAGGAGAAGACTGCATGGCAATCGAATTGAGTGATGTGATGCGCTTCACCGGAAACTGCATATACGATGATCCCGCGCCCTGCGCCTGTGTCTGTCCGTTCTCCCTGAACCTGCGCTCGTTTCTGAAAAAGGTTTCCAGGGGCAGAATGCCGGCGGCTTACCGTGAGCTGCGCACCGCCACGGTGTTCCCCACGCTCGCCTGCCGCTTCTGCACGCAGCCCTGCCGGGAGAAATGTCAGCGGGAGCTGACCGGGGACGCCCCATTGAATATGAAGGCTCTGGAAGAAGCGGTTTTGCGCCTTGCGGGGCATCAGACGCCGGACGCTTTTCAGGTGACTGCAAAGGATGCCGCCGTTGCCGTGGTAGGCGCCGGCCCGGCAGGTCTTTCTCTCGCGCTGGCAATGGCGCAGAAAAAATACCCCGTCACCGTGTTTGATGCCGCGGAGGGCTGGGGCGGATCGCTTCGTCAGCACCCGGAGTTCCCCGTCTTTGACGAGGACTTCCGCAACCAGTTTTCCCTGGAGCAGGTCAACTTTGTCTATCGCCGCCGGGTAGAGAGTCTGGATGAGCTGGCGGAGTTTTCCGCGGTTTATATCGCAACCGGGGCGGACGGAACGGATTTCGGCTTAAAGGACAGCTTTGATCCCGAGACCTGCTGCACCGCCCGCCGCGCCGTATTTCTGGGCGGCGGACTGGTCGGAATGGATATTGTGCAAAGCGTTGCCGCCGGAGGGGAAATCTCCCGTCTGATGGAAGGCGCCATTCAGACCGGACGGCCCGAGGGCGCAAAGAAAAAGCCGCAGTGCCCCCCGTATCGCCTGATCGGTGAAAACGAAGCCTCTGCGCCGATCGTGCTGCCCGCCGACCCTTCTGCCGGCTACACGATGGAAGAGGCCAAGGCGGAAGCCGCACGCTGTATGCAATGCGCCTGCACCCGCTGCATGACCGGCTGCGAGCTGATGGATCACTACAAAAAGCCGCCGGAGCAATGCGCGATGGAGGTCATGGCAGACTGCGGCCCCCACTTTCTGGCAAGCCGCACCATGACAAGAGAAACCTACTCCTGCAACCTCTGCGGGAATTGCGGCAGCAACTGCCCCGAGCAGATAGACATGGGCGAGCTGTTCCGGGTCGGGCGCGCGGAACGCCGGAAGCTCGGCATTGAGCCGGAAGCGTTTCACGATTTTTATCTGCGGGATCTGGCCTTTTCCACCGGCGAGGCTTTTTATGCCTATGCCGGCAAGACCCCCTGCGAGTATGCGTTTTTCCCCGGCTGCGAGCTGGCCGGCACTCTGCCGGAACAGACGCTGGCAGCCTTTCGGACAATTTCCGCAGCGTATTCCTGCGGCGTGATTCTTTCCTGCTGCGGCGCACCCGCTGCATGGGCGGGCGCGGAAGCGGAGCTGACCGCCGCCGCGGGCAAGCTGAAAGCCGCGTGGGAGAGCATGGGAAAGCCCACCGTAGTGTATGCCTGCGCCTCCTGTCGGAAGATGCTGGCGCGCTTCCTGCCGGAGATCCCCACGGTGTCTCTCTATTCGCTTCTGGATGCCGTCGGCGCTTCCGCCGAAAGCGACGGCGGGACCATGGTGGTGTTTGACCCCTGCGCCGCAAGAGAGAACGATGAGCTGCAGCGCAGCATCCGCGCGCTGGCACTGCGCAGCGGCACGCAGGTCGAAGAGCGCGCCGAAAGCGAAAAAGGCCGCTGCTGCGGCTACGGCGGACACATGAAAACGGCAAATCCCGCCCTTTACCGGAAGATCGCGGAAAACCGCGCCGGGGAATCCGGGAAGCCCTATCTTGTTTACTGCGCCAACTGCCGCAGCGTATTTCTGCGGCAGAACAAGCCCTGCCGCCATATTCTGGAAACGCTGTTCGGCGCGGGGGATCATCTCTGCACCATTGCGGAAAAGCGTGCAAACCGACTTTTCCTGAAAGGGGAACTGATTCAGCAGATGGAACAGACCGTCTTCACACCGGAAGCGCATCCGTGGGACGCCGTTTCCGTATTCATTCCCGATGAAGTGCGCCTGCGGATGGAGGATCAGCTCATCTCCGACGACGACGTAAAGCAATGCATCTGCGAAGCAAAGGACAGCGGCTATTTTGTCAGCGATGAGGGCCATCGTCTGGCAAGCCTTGTCTGCCGGGTCATCACCTATTGGGTGGAGTTCACCGAAAATGCCGACGGCACGTTCCGGGTCTGGAATGCCTACAGCCATCGGATGCACTTTGACGAGGAGACGTAAGCATGGACGAGATGAACTGGAAATGCGGAAAATGCGGTGCGAAGCTGCAGCTCAAGCGTACCATTTTTCACTATATGGGCCGTGATTTCGGCCATGAAGTTCCCACCTGCCCGGAATGCGGCAAGGTATTCATTTCCGCGGAGCTTGCCGGCGGCCGTATGGCCGAAGTGGAGCAGCTCATGGAGGATAAATAAGGAGCGATCTGCAATGAAAGAACTGACAGCCCCGGAAGTCGCCGGAGAGTTTCTCCGGGGACGCAACTGCGCCCAGTGCGTGCTGGGCGCCTGCGCCGAAGATTTTGGCTATGACGTTGAGGAAACCGACAGAATAATGCGCTTTTTCTGCGGCGGAATGGAGCAGGGAGAGACCTGCGGCGCCGTGGTGGGCGCGCTGTGCGCCATCGGTTTGAGCGACTGCGGCAAGGAGAAGGCGCTCGAGTTTGAACGGAAGTTCAGGGCGGCTTTCGGCTCTCTGCGCTGCCGGGAGCTTCTGGGCTATGATTTTTCCGACCCGAGCGAGGCGCAGGCCGCCCGCGACTCCGGGAAAACCATGTCCCTCTGCCCGAAGCTTGTGGCCGGCGCGCTGGAAATTCTGAAAGATATTCTCTGATCAAAGGAGCCTGCACATATGAGCATTCTCAGACCGGGCGGGCTGAAGCTCACCCGTTACGCCATCGAAAAAGCCGCGCTGCCGGATGGCGCCGCGCTTCTGGACATGGGCTGCGGCGACGGCAGCGCAGTCAAATACCTCAACGACAATTTCAACATCCGCGCAGTCGGCATTGACAAGGACAACGATGCGGTCGAACGGGGAAAACGCGCCGGCGCAAACATCAAGTGCGGCGATGCGTCCATGCTGGAATTCCAATCCCGCTCTTTCGACGCCGTCATGATGGAGTGCGTCTTTTCCGTGCTGGACCGGCAGGAAGAGGCGATCCACGAAGCCTACTGTATGCTCCGCCCCGGCGGAAAGCTCATCATCAGCGACGTTTATTGCCGCGAACCCGATATGGAGCGCTTTCAGAGGGAGTACCGGGAGGCGATGATGCTGTTTCGCCGCCCGAGAGAACACAGTGAATGCGGTTCGGGCGACAGTCTGCCGTCTCCGTTCTGTCAGGACGGCGCGGTGGTCATGGACGGACTTTTCGGACTGCTGGATGAGCTGGAGCTGTCCGTCACCCTCTGCGAGGATCACACCGATCTTCTGACGGAGTTTCTCGGTCAGGCGATCATGGACTGCGGATCGCTCGAAGCCTATTTCTCCACCGCGGGAAGCTTGGACGGCTGCGGCTGCACCAAGCGCCGTGACGCGGGATATTTCCTGCTGATCGCGGAAAAGAAAGCATGAGGCCATGGAACGGGACGCGTTGAGAGAACGGTTTTTGTCCGCGGCATTTGTTGATGTTTCGGAGGAGACGCGGCTGTCGCTTCTGAACAGCCAGATCCGCTATGCGCGCAGCCGCAGCCCGTTTTACAGGGAGCATCTGAAGGATGTTTCTCCGCTTGCTTCCCTGGCGGAGACGGCCGCCCTCCCGCTGCTGGATGCGGAGGACATCCGCGTCCACGGCAAAGGAATGGTCTGCGTGGGAGGCGACCGGGTCTCCCGGATCGTGACGCTCCGAACGACCGGCACCGCCGGAAGCTCCAAGCGCCTGTTTTTCACAGAGGGTGATCTGCAGCGGACAGTGGACTTTTTCGCCGAAGGAATGGGCTGGATGTGCGCCGCCGGGGACAGCGTCGGGATCTGCATGCCCTGCGCCTCGCCGGACGGGATCGGCGATCTTCTTGCCCGCGGGCTGGAAAAGCTGGGGGCTGTCCCGGTGCGCTGCGGCATGGTAGGCGCGGCAGAGGACACGCTCGCCGTCCTGCGAAGTGCGAATTGCAGCGTGCTGGTGGGTCTGCCCTGGCAGATGCGGCTTCTGGCGCTCGTGTGTCCGGAGCTGCGCCCGAAAACCGTGCTGCTCTCGGCAGACTATCTGCCGGAGGCAATGACAGGATTCTTGGAGGAGCGCTGGGGCTGCACGGTGCTGAATCATTTCGGCATGACGGAAACCGGCTACGGCGGCGCCGTGGAAAACGCGCTGCACGAGGGGATGTTCCTGCGAAAGGACGAGCTTCTCGCCGAAATCATCGCGCCGGAAAGCGGCAAACCGCTCCCCTTCGGTGCGGTGGGCGAGCTGGTGCTCACAACGCTGCGGCGGGAGGCCATGCCCCTGATCCGTTACCGCACCGGCGATCTGGCGCAGATGGCGAACGACGGGCAGCTCCTCCGTGTGCTCGGGCGGGCAAAGGCCGACCGAAGCCGGTATATCCTGCAGGAAAAGCTCTGCACTGCGGACTGGCTCTATGACTATGCGCCGGAGCCGCGGGAGGATGGCATTTCCCTGCATCTGGAGCTTGCGCCCTCCGCGCCGGAAAACGCCTGCGAGATCGTTGCGGAGCTGGCGGAGCAGATCACCGGGAAAACCGTCCGCGTGACGGCGGAACGGGGATCCCCGGCTTCGGCGCATATGCTGCATCCCGCAAAAAGAAATATATAAAACTCGGCACCCGCATTGATTTTTTCAATGCGGGTGCCGAGTTTCGGTTATGATTCCGTTTTATTTTTCTGCAGATAGTCCGCAAAGCTCTTTGCCGCCGGGGAAAGCGCCGCTCCTTTTTTCCAGATCAGACAGACATGATAGGAAAATCCGTCGTCGGCAAAGGGAATGCCGACCACATCCGCGTGCGGAATGTCTTTCACTACGGTATCCACCGTC
>JAZQNZ010000154.1:0-2396 GCA_045627665.1 Oscillospiraceae bacterium | reverse complement strand
CTTCCGGGGCAGACAAAATGACCGATATGCAGCACAAAATCAGCAGCAAAATGCCGGTCGTTCTTCTCTCATCCAGACTGTCAGTGCTTTGCACTGGAACTGTCGGTATCGGAATTGCACCGATTCATGCTTTCGCTCGCGGACTGTCACCGCCGGTCGGGAGTTTCACCCTGCCCCGAAGAACTCTGTTCAGTTGTGAAAATACTATACCACTCCTGCATGAAAAACGCAATAGGGTTTTGACAAGACGGACGACTTAGGTTAAAATATATGTTTGGAGATGAGTTGTTTGGAAAAAGCAGATACCTGTACATTTACAGGACACCGGGAAAACAAGCTCCCGTGGCGCGACCGTGAGGATGACCCGCGCTGCCGCCGGCTGAAAAGCCGGATGTTTGACGCCGCGGAGGCTGTATATCAGGGCGGGATCCGCCACTTTATCTGCGGCATGGCGACCGGCTGCGATATGTATTTCTGCGAGGCGGTGGTTGCGCTGCGGGAGGAACACCCTGACATCACGCTGGAGGCCGCGATCCCGTTTGAAGGCCAGTCTGCCGCGTGGAAGCCGGCGCTGCGCGCCCGCTACGACCGGCTGGTCAGCGAGTGCGATTACCACACCGTTTTGCAGAAAGCGTATTCACCGGACTGCATGATGCGCCGCAACCGCTACATGGTGGACGCCTCATCCGTACTTATCAGCGCCTATAACGGCTCGCGCGGCGGCACACAGAGCACTCTGCTCTATGCCATGCGCGCGGGACTGCAGATCATAGAACTTCCGATGGAGGAATGAAAACAAAATGAAAAGATTACTTTGCCTGATTCTTGCTGCCGCCTGCCTCATGGGACTTTGCGCCCTGCCGGCTTCCGCCGCGGAGGAGAATCTTGAGAATTTCACGAAAAACCGCAGTTATGCTGCAGGGCAGTTTCCCGATGTTGAGAAAGGGATCTGGTACGAGGAGTTTGTTGCGGCCGTGTTTGAACACGAACTGATGATGGGTCGTGCGGACGGGTATTTCAGCCCCGGCGGAAGCGTGACCCTTGCCGAAAGCGTGACGCTTGCCGCTCGCATCCATTCCATTTACCGCACCGGTACGGCCGATTTTCAGCAGGGCGAGCCGTGGTATCAGGTTTATGCGGACTATGCCGCTGCCAACGGGATTTACGGCGGAACCGGGCGTCTTGACGTCCCTGCGACGCGCAGCGAGTTTGCCGCAATCCTTGCCGCGGCGCTGCCCGAGCGTGAGCTGCAGCAGATCAACGAGATCCCCGATGATGCGCTGCCCGATGTCAAAACCGGCGACGCGAACGCGGAAGCGATCTATCGTCTCTATCGTGCCGGCGTACTCAACGGCAACGATGCAAAAGGCACCTTCGCCCCGGATTCCGAGGTCAACCGCGCACAGGTTGCGGCAATTTTGAGCCGACTGGTGTTCCGCTCGCTCCGGCAGCACTTCACCCCGGAAGTCAGACCGGAATATCCGACGCTGACTGCACAGCCTGCGCAGGACAATGAATTTTTCTCCGATGCCGCCATGCTCGGCAACTCTCTTGTGCAGGGGATGCAGCTTTATTCCGGTATGAGCACCATGGACTTCTACTGCAAGGAGAGCATCCGCGTGGACAACTGCAGTACCTACGTCAGCTCGCTGACGCAGAAGCAGTATGGCAAGATCTACATCGAATTCGGCATCAATGAGACCTATTACAGTGTTGACGCCTTTACCGATGCTTACGGCAAGCTGATTGATACGCTTCGTGCTGCCGAGCCGGACGCGGAGATCTATATCATGTCGCTGACCCCGGTAACGCAGTCCAAGGCCACACAGGGATTTTCGATGACCAAGATCAAGGATATGAATGACGGTCTGCTGGCACTGGCGGAAGAGAAGGACTGCTGGTATGTTGATGTGTTCAGCGCATTGCTGGACAGCGCGGGCTACCTCAGCAGCGCTTTTGCTGCAGACTGGGACGGCGCGCACTTCAATACGAACGGCTACGTTGCCTGGGCGGACGTCCTGCGCACGCATTATGCGCCTGTTCAAAAATAAGAATTACCGGGAACACGGGAGAAGATACATATGAGAATGAGAAAGAAACCAAACCTGCTGCCGCGCATGGAGCGCGCTGCAGAGGTTCAGATCGCCGATCCGGAAAAGTACCCCGGTCTCTGGCGGGAAAAATTCCCCGGCTATGCCGCGCTGCATCTGGAGCTCGGCTGCGGAAAGGGACGCTTCACTGCGGACACTGCGGAACTGAATCCGGATGTGCTGCTCGTCGCCGTGGAAAAGGTGCCGGACGCCATGGTGGTCGGAATGGAGCGCGCGGTTGCCCGCGGACTGACGAACGTCCGTTTCATCGACCGTGACGTGACGCTCCTGCCGTATATCTTTGCA
>JAZQNZ010000153.1:0-2030 GCA_045627665.1 Oscillospiraceae bacterium | reverse complement strand
TCCTGCTCCGGCGCGGGGATATACTCCATGATGGTGTCGAACAGCGGCATCAGATCCGTGCCGGCGACCTCGGGGGAATAGCTGGCGGTGCCCTGTCTGCCGGAGCAGAAGAGCATCGGGCTGTCAAGCTGCTCGTCCGTTGCGTCCAGATCCATCAGCAGCTCCAGAACCTCGTCCACGACCTCGTGGATGCGCTGGTCGGGGCGGTCGATCTTGTTGACGACAACGATCACGCGGTGGCCGAGCTCCAGAGCGCGGGACAGGACGAAGCGGGTCTGCGGCATGGGACCCTCGGCTGCATCCACCAGCAGAATCACGCCGTTGACCATTTTCAGAATGCGCTCCACCTCGCCGCCGAAATCGGCATGGCCCGGCGTGTCAACGATGTTGATCTTCGCGTCCTTATAGGTGACGGCGGTGTTTTTCGCCATGATGGTAATGCCGCGCTCGCGCTCCAGATCGCCGGAGTCCATCACGCGGTCAACGGTTTCCTGATTTTCGCGGTAAACGCCGCCCTGCTTCAGCATCTCATCGACCAGCGTGGTCTTGCCGTGGTCAACGTGGGCAATGATCGCAACATTTCTGATATTCTTCAAAAGACCAGAACCTTTCTCACGCTGCGGCGGATCGCCGCATTCGGTATTTTTCACAAAGGGTTATTATAGCATCACTTTTCGCTGTTTGCAAGTATTTTCCCCATGGTTTTCTGCTGTTTTCTGCTTTGGAAACCGGCTCATGCAGGAACTTCTGCACAAAAAAGCGGCTCACCCGCGTATGCTTCGGGGTGAGCCGCGGAAATGGACGGGATTTCCGGTTTACTCGATGGTCAGGATGTCGGCAAAGCCGGTGATGTCAAAAACCTCCATAATGTCGGAGCAGACGTCTCTGATCACCATTTTTCCCTGCTTGTTCATCACCTTCTGTGCTGCCAGCAAAACGCGGAGACCGGCAGAAGAGATGTACTCCAGCTTTTCAAAATCGAATGTCAGATCGGTGATATCGGGGCCGACGCCCTTCAGCTCGGTTTCAAGCTGCGGTGCGGTCGTGGTATCCAGTCTGCCCTCAAGGGCGAGATTCAGGGCGGCGCCCTCCTGTGCCTTCGTGATTGTCATATTTGTTTTCCTCCTTAAAACTCGAGTGTGTCCACGATATTTACTAATTCATTGATCTTGTCTTTGCAGAGTTCAACGGTTCGGCGCGCGCTGTCCGTGTCGATCCCGCGGCGGGCGATATGACGGAGCAGACGCACATAGCTCATCAGCTCAACCTTCTGCTCCACGCTGTCGATGTATGCCTGATCGTCAGAGCGCAGATAACAGGGCAAAAACTTTTTCCATACGGAAACAGCAGTATCATACGGGAAACCGGTAAACTTGTCAACAACCGTCGGATCCACCACGCCGAAGCCGACGTAGGTGATGTGGACGTTGGCAAGCTCAAAAATGGGATGACCGTAAGCCAGCGTGTCCATGTCGATCAGCAGCGCCTCGCCGTTTTGCATCATCACATTGTTGGTGTGATAGTCGCAGTGGAGCATACGCAGCGGATCCGGCGTTGCGGCGACAAGCGCTTCCAGTTTTTCGGACTGCTCCGCCGGGATGAACGGCTTTACGGCGTCCAGCCATTTGCGCACGGTCAGCTTGACGCAGGGCATATCGTCCGCTTTGACCTCGGTCTGGTGGATCTGGCGGAGCATGTCGGCAAAGATGCCGACATACTCGTCGATCTTTTCCGGCTCGGCGGCGATCAGTTGGGAAAAGGACTTCGCATCCAGCAGTTCAAAGACGGAGCCGAAGCTGTCCCCCACCTTGACGATATCGTAGGAAATCGCGGTCGGGATGCCCAGCACAAAGGCACGGCGGGCAAGCTCACGCTCACGCTGAATATCAGGAAGGCTGTCCGGGTTGTGGTAAACCTTGACGATGGTGTCGGCATTGTAGCGGTAAACCGTTCCCTTCGCGCCGCGGCCAATCACCTCGCAGCCGTCCACGCAGAGTTTGCGGTATGCTTTTTCCACCGGGAGCATCTCG
>JAZQNZ010000152.1:0-2592 GCA_045627665.1 Oscillospiraceae bacterium | reverse complement strand
TATCTTGGAAAATAAATAATCTTCATTGCCGCCCCGAAAAAGATCCGCGCGGCTGAATTGAGGTGAGTCCGATGGATGATATGGAAAACCGGGAGGAACTGACGCCCGAAGAACGCGTTGACTTTGAAGCGCTCCATGACCGTCGAATCGATGAAATGGCCGAGCTTCTGCATGAAAAGAAAATGAAGCAGCTTCAGACCGTTCTGGATGAGAACGACGAGTTTGAAGTTGCAGAGTTTCTGACGGAACTCCCGGACAACCAGATGGCTATGGTCTTCCGCATGCTCTCGAAGGAGCAGGCCGCCGCGGTTTTCGCGGAGCTTGACCCGGAGGAGCAGGAATATATCATCAATTCCATTACGGATAAAGAGCTTGGCGGCATTCTTGACGAACTATACCTCGACGATACCGTTGATATGATGGAGGAGCTGCCGGCGAATGTTGTTAAGCGCGTTATGCGCATTGCCACGCCTGAAACGCGCCAGCTCGTCAATCAGTATCTCCGCTATCCGGAAAACTCTGCAGGCTCGATTATGACGGCAGAGTATGTCGATCTGAAAAAATACATGAGCGTTCGGGAGTCCTTTGCCCGTATCCGCCGCATCGGGGCGGACAAAGAGACGATCTATACCTGCTTTGTCACCAGCGGCGACCGCAAGCTGGAGGGCATCGTTTCGGTCAAGGATCTCCTCCTCGCAGAAGAGGATGCCGTGATCGGTGAAATCATGGATGAGCAGGTGATCTTCTGCACGACCACTGACGACCAGGAGGACGTTTCCGGTCTGTTTTCAGACTATAATCTTCTCGCTGTACCCGTTGTCGATAAAGAAAACCGGCTCGTCGGCATCGTCACGGTTGACGACGTCATGGACGTCATGGAGCAGGAAGCAACGGAAGATATCGAGATCATGGCGGCAATTACGCCGTCGGACAAGCCATATTCCAGAACCGGTGTTTTTGAAATCTGGAAAAACCGTTTTCCGTGGCTGCTGCTGCTCATGCTCTCCGCAACCTTTACCAGCATGATCCTCACCAGCTTTGAGGATGCGCTGGCCGTTCAGGCGGCGCTGATCGCCTTTATTCCGATGCTGATGGGTACGGGAGGTAACTCCGGAAGCCAGGCCTCCACGGCGGTTATCCGAAGCCTTTCCCTCGGAGATATCGAACCGCGCGATGTCCTCCTTGTCATCTGGAAAGAGATCCGGGTTGCCGCGCTTTGCGGATTGACGCTGTCGATCATCAATTTCGGCAAGCTGTTTCTCATTGACCGGCTTTTGCTCGGAAACGACGGTGTTACGGTGACGATCGCGCTCACGGTTTGCGCCACCATTTTCTTTGTCATTATCTTTGCCAAGGTCGTCGGCTGCACGCTGCCGATCATCGCTGAAAAAGTCGGCATTGATCCCGCGGTTATGGCTGCTCCGCTCATCTCCACCCTGACCGACGCCATCTCGCTTTTGATTTATTTCGCCATCGCAAAGCTGCTTTTGCACATATAGGTCATTGAAATGTATGCGATACAGTTTTACTGTTTTTCCGGAACTTTGTCGGCATCGATGAACCGCCAGAGACGCTCTCTGTCCTCGGGCGCGGCATAATCGATGCCGATTCTTTTGCCCGTACGAATCTTCGGGCGATAGCCGTCGTCCACGATCCAAAGGGTATCGGATTCGCAAAAATTGCTGCCGTTGAAGCTATTATCAAGCTTCAGATATTTTGTCAGACGCCCCGGTCCGGGGTACGCTTCGCACGCACGAATCAGCACGCCCTGCGCTTCACCTTCAGTGCCGGTAATCGCATTGAGCATCCAGTGCATTCCGTAGCAAAGATAAATATAGATTGTTCCCGGTCGGTGCCAAAGCATCTCAGAACGCGCTGTACGGCCTTTGCTGGCATGGCAGCCGGTGTCTTCAACACCGTTGTATGCTTCGGTTTCTGTGATTCTCAGCGTCAGAATATCGCCGTCCGACATTTTTCTGGCCAAAATCTTTCCAACGAGATCCGGCGCTGCAAAAAGGCAGCTGCGCGCAAAAAAAACTCATTCAGGCGTTCCGTAAGATCATCTCCAACTGATAGATTTCGACAAAATATTTTCTGATAAAGCGGTAGAATACGGATCGGGCAACAGCCGTGTCCATAGCAGCCGCCCATAATATTATTATATCAGATAATATTTTGTCTGTCAGGGCTTTACAATTAAACTGTTTTCAATTATAATAAACAAAGATTTGCCTCCGTAGCTCAGATGGATAGAGCAACGGCCTCCGACGCCGTGTGCCGCTGGTTCGAATCCAGTCGGGGGTGCCAAAAAATGAACGCGAAAGAAACGGGGAGCTGTTTCTTTCGCGTTTCACAAAAATAGGGAGGTATGGCGCTGTGGCTGACCATGGTCGTTCCGTGGGTCGTCCGAAAAGAACTTACCGCAAAACAGCCGAGACACAGAAGATCATTTTTGACAGCGCTATGCCGCTGATGTCGGAGAAAGGATTTCAGGGAACGACTGTTCGCGAAATCTGTCTTGCGTCAAAAATTCCGATCGGGACCTTTTATAACTGCTATCGTTCCAAGATCGACATCCTGAAGCAGATTTAT
>JAZQNZ010000151.1:0-2209 GCA_045627665.1 Oscillospiraceae bacterium | reverse complement strand
GTCAAGATCGGGCCACTGCACCTTTTCGCGCCACTCGGTCACGTCGTCAAAAACGCCGCCTGCGGGCATATTGATCCCGACCGCTTCTGAATAGATGTACTTTGTGCCGAACCAGTCCACACCGGCGGCGCCCTTGCTGGGCGCCATGTCGCGGCTGCATTTGCTGACAACGCACTGCGAATCGGCATAGAGGTTGGGCATCCAGAGGGGCTTTTCGTGGTTGAACGCCAGCATCAGATTTTCGCGCGGAGTGATGGGCGAATCGCGGTTTACCTGCGGCCAGACCGGCGGCATGATCGGAATGTTGCAAGACATATTATTTTTCTCCTTTTCCGGTGATAATAGTACAGTTACAAATAATCAAAGAATTAACTAAGTATATTGTATAATAATTTCTGAAAAAAACAATTCTTATTTTGATAATTGATTTCCGAAAGGGAAAATAATTTACGGATTTTACTTTTCGAAAGTGAAAGCAATCTTGACGCGGCGGCGCGTTCAGAGTATGCTGAACGCAAAGGAAAAGCGCAGGAGGCAAGTATGAACCTGTCAATTCTGGATACGATTCTGGCGGTGTCCCGCTGCAGCAGCTTTCAGGAGGCGGCGGAGGTGTTGAACTATACGCCCGCCGTTGTTTCCAAGCAGATCGCGCGTGCGGAGGATGAGCTGGGCGTCCGGCTGTTTTTCCGCGGGAACAAGGCCAGCGGCGCGGCAATGACGCCGGAGTGCCTTGCGATCCTGGACGACCTGACGCAGATGAAGCTGCATTGGGACAGAATCGGCAACACGCTTGACGCGATCCGTACCGACCGGCGCGACAGCGTTGTGCGCATCGGCCTCGGACAGCGGACATGGAATTACCGCGAGGACGAGATCATCGCGGACTTTATCCAGAGCAATCCCGACATCAGCGTTGAGCTTGTCCACGGCTACACGACCGACCTGCTCAATTCCATGGCGGAAGGGAAGCTGGACGGCGTTTTTGTCGCAATGCAGGGGAAGGCGGAGGAGCAGAGCTTCACAGCGGCATTTATCGAAAAGCACGACTGCTCATTTCTCCGCGTCACTGACCTGTGCCAGATGTATCTTGCCATTTCGGACCGGCACAAACTTGCGCAGCGTGATGAAGCGGATTTCCGTGATTTCCGCGATTACTCCATCGCGGTCAACTCCGACCCGAGAGCGCTCGGCTGCGAGATGAATCTGCAGCCGTTTCAGGAGCTTTGCGACAAATACGGCATGGAGCTGCACTATACCTGTCTCGCAACGGCGGATGCGAGCGCCTACCGGATCGCCAAGAATACAAATGTTGCGATACCGATCCCGAACAATAATCTGAAATTTGAAGGGATCAAGTATATCCGTCTGCGCGACTGGACAGCGCCGCTCACTTATTATTTTGCAAGCATGAACCGCGGCGTTTCTCCGGCGCTGGCAAGGTTTCTCGCCTCGGTCAGATCGTTTGCCGAAAAGCATTCGGAACCGGACGGAAACAAATGAGCTGCGCACAAGAATGCGCGAACAAACGATCAAATTAACAAATCCTTATTATAAAACATGGAAAAATGATGCAAAATATACGGATAATGTCAAGGGATGAGAGAAGTATCACCGGGAGTGGAAACAGATGATAAAAATACTGGTTGTGGAAGACGAAAAACCCATCAATGATCTGATCGAGATGAACCTGACTGAGGCAGGATACGAATGCACCTGCGTGTATGACGGGATCGCCGCGTGCGACGCTGTCGAAAACGAGCGGTTTGACCTTGTCCTGCTGGACATCATGCTGCCCGGTGCGGACGGCTATGAGGTGCTGGACTATATCAAGCCGATGGAGATTCCCGTCATATTCCTGACGGCCAAGGGCAGCACGGAGGACAAGGTGAAGGGGCTCAAGCTCGGCGCGGACGATTATCTGACGAAGCCGTTTGAGATCGTGGAGCTGCTGGCGCGCGTGGAGAGTATTCTGCGTCGCGCCGGAAAGACGCAGACGGAGTTCACCGTCGATGACATTGTCATCGACACCCGCTCGCGCTCCGTCCGCCGCGGAAGCAAGGAGATCCCGCTGACGATGAAGGAGTTTGAGCTGCTGCTCCTGTTTGCGCGCAACCGGAATATCGCGCTGTTCCGTGAAACGCTCTACGAGCACGTCTGGGGCAGCGACTATATGGGCGATTCCCGCACGGTGGATCTGCACGTTCAGCGT
>JAZQNZ010000150.1:0-2111 GCA_045627665.1 Oscillospiraceae bacterium | reverse complement strand
GTCTCGCGCTCCTCGTTGTTTGTCAGCATGATGCGGAACATCTGCAGAAGCAGAGCCGAGCAGATCAGCAGCGGCACCAGTGAAACGAGAAGAAAGGCCGCAAACAGGCGATTTCGGAAGGATCGGGACAGAAATTGCTTCATTCCGCCGCCTCCCTCCTGAGGCAGGCTTCCCACGAGCGGAGCAGCACCTCACGGTTTTCGCACGCCCACGCGATGTCATAGTCTGCCATCGGAATGCTGTCCATCGCGGCAAGCTCCGCCGCCGCTTCCACATCGCTGCGGATCGGGCGGCGGTAGAAGGACTCCGCCAGAAGCTCCTGCACGTCGCGGCTGACGGTAAAATCCAGAAACAGCTTTGCGTTTTCCTCATGCGGGGCGCCCCGGATCAGCGCGCTGCCGTCCGGAACGCAGCTTGTCCCGTCCGCCGGATACACCAGCGCAATGTTGTCGCCGGCGGCAATGCGCTTCAATGCCGTCTCCTCCAGCGTCACACCCACCCATGCGCTGCCGTCCGCGACCGCGGTCAGCACCGCACCGGAGGAATCCAGCTCCCTGCCGTCCAGCGCAGCGGCAAAGCGCTGCATGGACTCCGTCTGCGAAAGCTGTGACGCGCTGAGCATCGTAACAAGCGCAGTGAAGCACGAGCCGGAGATGGCAGGATCGGTAAACGCCACCCTGCCGCGCAGCGTCTCGTCGGAGAGCAGGTCGCTCCATCCGGTCAGACGTTCGGCGCTGACAAGCTTGGTGTTATAGACCAGCACAACGGGCAGCGCGGAAAACGGCGTCCAGAGCGCATCGGGATCGCAAAACTGCGCATCGATCGCGTCCGCTTCCGCGCAGACATAGGGGGCAAAGCAGTCGCGGAAGGACGCCAGGTTTTCAACGCCGCCGCCGAACATGACGTCCGCCACCGGCGCGTCGGATTCCAGCTCGATCTGCTCCAGAAGCTCGTTCGTGCCACCGGGAACGACGTTCACCCAGATGCCCGTCCGCTCTTCAAATTCCTTGATGATCGGCTGATAGACCTCTTCCTTATGAGAGGTATATATCACAAGCCGGCGACTCTCGTCCGGCGCATATTGTTTCTGATCCTCTGCCGTTCCCGCGCCGCAGCCCGAAAGGAACAGGCTGAAGGCAAGCAGCAGCGCAGCCGCCGCGCGTTTGAACAAGGCGCTCCCCTCCCCTTTGCTGTTTTTAAGTACGATTGTCAAATATTATAGTATATTACGGCGTACGATGCAAGCGGAGGCTTTGCGTCCATACCGCCGCATATTCCGTGCCGGATCGTGGGTGTGTAATATTTTTACCTTGCAATGTCAAAATCTTTAAAATCAACAAAAAAACGCAGATTTGTCCGCTGTTCATTTCAGGCGGGAATTATTAGAATAAAAACGACGGAGACAACCGAAAAAAATGTCTCGCTTTTGTCAATTATAACGAAGGAGAATGAAAATGAAAAAGATCATCGCACTGCTGCTCGCTGTCGTTATGGTGTTTGCACTGGCCGCCTGCGGCTCCGGCAGCACCCCCGCTCCCGCTGCACCCGCTGCGCCTGCAGCTCCCGCACAGGCCGAGACCGGCACCACCGCTGACAACACCAACGTTGAGAACGTCAGCACCATCGCTGAGGAAGCACTCACCGAAACTCAGAAGATCATCAAGGAAGCTCAGGGAATGACTCTGGAAGAGCTTGCCAAGAAGGCAATCGAAGAGTCCAACGGCAAGATGTTCTACGGTGTCGGCAACTCCAGCCGCGGCAAGAGCGCTCTGCCCCTGTTCATCGAGTATCTGCAGTCCATCGACGCCTCCTACTCCATGGAGTTTGAGTGGCAGCAGCCCAAGAACAATAAGATCTTCGATCAGCTGACCGCTGACTCCCTGAAGGAGACCGGCACCTTCGCCATGACCCTCATTCAGGACGGCAACCAGATCGAGAGCAAGATGGTTCAGACCGGCATCCTCGACACCTTCATCCCCAAGGAGTGGGCAGAGGCCAACGGCACCACCGCCGCTGACTACACCGGTTATCTCGCACTGCAGACCCTGAACAAGGTCTTCATGTACAACTGCACCGGCGACAAGACCTATGACAACTGCTGGGACTTCGTC
>JAZQNZ010000149.1:0-3833 GCA_045627665.1 Oscillospiraceae bacterium | reverse complement strand
GTGCGTGACGTAGACGAAGGTGGAGCCGGTCTCCACGTGGAGACGCTGCAGCTCGTAGCGCATTTCCAGACGCAGCTTTGCGTCAAGGTTGCTCAGCGGCTCGTCCATAAACAGAACGCTGGGCTCCGGCGCAAGGGTGCGCGCAATGGCGACACGCTGCTGCTGTCCACCGGAAAGCTCCGCAGGATAGCGGTCCATAAACATACTGATCTTGACGATGCGGGAAACGCGGCGGACAGAGAGGGCGATCTCCTCTTTCGTGAGCTTGCGGATTTCCGTGACGACCTCGCCGTTCTGAACAAGCTCAAAATTCTCGTTCAGATTCTGGGCGGCGCGGGCAGAGCTGACTTTACTCTCCAGCGCGGCGGCCTCGGCTGCGGCGTCAAAGCCTTTTTCGAGATGATAGCCGAACAGCTTCTTTGCGGTGTACTGGGAGATAGTGAAGGCGTCGATCAGCTTGATGATCGCCTTGTTTTCGTCGATTTTGCCGTTTTTGTCTCGGCATTCCTCGATCACGTTCACGACCTCGCCGGGCGCTTTGAGGATCTCTGCGAGTCTTGCGGCATTTTTTGCCTCAAAATTGATCTTCGGCATGGTCTCCTTGATGTTGGACAGACCGAATGCGATGTTCTGGTAAACGGTCATGTTGGGCCAGAGCGCATAGTTTTGGAACAGGAAGCCGACCTTGCGCTTGTTGGGGGGGATGTTGATGCCCATCGCGCTGTCAAAAACGACCTTGTCGCCGATCGTGATGCGTCCGCTGGTGGGGGTTTCCAGTCCGGCGATCATGCGGAGCGTTGTTGTTTTGCCGCAGCCGGAGGGACCGAGCAGGGTTACGAAAGCATTATCGTCGATGACCAGATTCAGGTCGTCGACCGCGTAGAACTTGTTCCAGCGCTTTGTGATATGTTCCAGTCTGATTTCAGGCATAATGATTATCCTCCAATCCCTTTGTCCAGGCTTGCACCCGTGACCTTATTGACCAGCGCGTTGCATACGAGAATCGTGACGATCAGAATCAGGTTGATACCGCTGGAGAATGCATACAGTCCCATTTCATCGAAGTAGTCCAGCGTCGTGGAGAGGATGAACCCCTGCACGCAAAGCAGCATAAACAGACTCAGCTCACGCAGGCAAGTCATGAACGGGAGCAGGTAGCCGCTGATGATGGACGATTTCTGGATGGGAATGATGATGCGGGTCATGCGTTTGATCCACGGGATGTCCTGAATAATGGCGGCTTCCTCGATCTCTCCGGAAAGCTGCAGCATGGAGTTCAGCGCGCTGCGGCTGGCAAAGGGGATATACTTGATCGTGCCGGCAATAATCAGGAGCGAGTAGGTGTTGAACAGGTTGAATTTCTCGTTTGAAAACAGGATGAAGAATGCAACGCCGACGGCGATGGAAGGCATCAGGTAGGGGAGAAACGCCACGGAGTTTACATAATTTGCCCATTTGCTGCGGCGGCGCTTGCTGACCGCATAGCCGATCATGGTGCCAATGGTGCCCGCGAGGAGCGCGCAGCATACGCTCGTCCAGATCGTGCCGCGGAATGCGCGCCAGATGGTTTCGTTATAAAGAATACCTTTTTGCCCGTACATACCGTTTTCGGTGACATTTTCAGCGGTGGCCCACCATTTGACGGTGAGGTTGCTGATGTCGCCGGTGTAGAGGAAGGAATAGTCTCCGGGGTTGGGCAGGAAGGTTTCGAATGCAAAGGAAACGATGGGGAAAATGCTGGTGAAGAAGGTCAGAATGACCAGGATGACGGCGATGACAACACGGAAGACCTTGCCGAGATTGATCTTGGAGATCTGCCCGGATTTGCCGGTGACCGTGGTGTAACTCTTTCTGCTGGTCAGCGAGAGCTGGTTGAGCAGCATGATCGCCACGCCGAACACCATCATAATGATGGCAAGCACGCTGGCTTCGCCGGTGTATTTTGCATTCATGGAAATATACTTGGTGGAAAGCGTGCTCAGACCGAGATAGTGCGGGACGGGATAGGAGCCCATTGCGCTGCCGAACACCAGAAGCACGGTGGACAGGATTGCAGGCTTTACCATGGGCAGCGTGATGCGGAACATGATCTTTCGCTTGGGGGTGTCCAGAATGGTGGCTGCTTCCTCAAGATTGGCGTCCATGTTGCGGAAGATGCCGCCGATGAGAATATAGGCAAAGGGCGCATAGTGCAGACCCAGAACGACGAGGCTCGGGAACAGCCCCTGACACCACCATTTCGGCATACAGATGCCGAACAGCGCAGCGAGCAGACCGTTGTTCGTACCGGTAACGGCATTGGAGTTAAACAGATTCTGCCATACAACGGCGAGCGTCCACTGCGGCATGATATAGGGGAAAATAAAGATGGAGCTTAAATACTTTTTCCAGGCAAGATTGGTGCGGGTGACAAGAAAGGCAAAAATGCCGCCGTAAAGGATGGAAACGATGCAGGTACCGACTGCGAGAAGCACGGTATTGCCCAGCGGCCGCCAGAGGTTTGCCTTGGCGAGCTTGCTGGTGAACAGGTCAACATAGTTTACTGCGGAATAGCCGCTGGCTTTTCCGGTGAGATATGCGTCGATGGTGCCGGCGTGGATCTTAAAGGTATCCTCCACGATGGCGATGATGGGCGAAACGGTCGTGACCGTCAGAACGATGCCCAGAAGCAGCAGGATCACGTTGTAGGGCTTACTGAGATAGCTCTTCAGTTTATTAAAAACAATCGTGAACCGGCTGGCTGCGAGGGTGTTTGATTTATCCATAAATCTCTCCTCTTTCCGCCGGAATAGGGAAAACGCCTCCGGAGGCTGGCGTCAGGATCCGGAGGCGCGTTGTTTTGCTTTTCCTTCAAAGGCCGGGATGGTCCCGCCCGATGAGGATGAACCTCACGGGAACTGCGGGATCAATCAGCCTGCAGAATACTTGGTCAGCATCTCGATCCAGCTTCCGACGGTGAAAGCAACAGATGCGCAGTACTGGGGATTTTCCAGAACCAGCTCGCCGTCGCCTTCAGCGGTCCACCAGTCGTAACCGGCGTCGTTCTTGGCAGCGAATTCAACGGTAGTACCATCCTCGGACATACCGCCCTTCTGGTGCTGATACTTTGCTTCGTTGTCAGCAGCCAGAACGGGGTTGGAGGAGTAACCGCCCATGTCCTTGCCCCATGCGGAGAAGCCGTCAACGGTCTCGGTCATGTAGGCGATGAATGCGCAGGCAGTCCAGGGCAGGGGGCTGTTGTCGGTGACGAACAGGTAGTGGCAGTAGCCGTAGCCGCCGATGCCGGTGTAGCCGTCTTCATAAGCGGCAACCTTGATGTTGTTGACGGAAACGGAAGAGGACTCCTCAACGGAGCGGAGCTTGGAGTAAACCAGCAGACCGAACTGATCGGTAGCGGACTGGTCGACCAGAACATTGCAGATGGGGCCGTCGTCGGTCTGAGCGTTGTAGCTCTCAACCCACAGCTTGATCCATGCCAGAGCATAGGCGCCGTTCTCGCCGAGACCGAGGTCGGAAGCGTCGGCCTTCATGGCGTCGATGGTGGGCTGGAAATATGCCTGCTCGTCAGCGGAGAGGGCGTCGAAAGCATCCTTCAGCCAGCCGGCGTAGGTATCTTCGGTCAGCATATACAGGAAGTTCTTGCCGACGATTTCGGAGTCGATGTCCATGAACAGACCGTGCTCGCCTTCAGCGACGAAGTCCCAGCAGTTGTCATAGGTCTTGTCGCCGGTGCAGTTGTACATGAAGACCTTGTTCAGGGTCTGCAGTGCGAGATAACCGGTGTAGTCAGCGGCGGTGGTGCCGTTGGCCTCTGCCCACTCCTTGGGGATGAA
>JAZQNZ010000148.1:0-2754 GCA_045627665.1 Oscillospiraceae bacterium | reverse complement strand
AGCGTCACCTTGCCCTCCGACGGGCCGTTGTAGTGCGCGGTCTCCGCCGGGGCCATCGCCGCCAAGCACAGGGCGCAGTCCTCCTCATGCACCTCGCCTGCGTTTTCCTCCCAGACGAAGATGTGGTGCTTTCCGATATCCAGAAACTGCGGGATATCGGCCTCCTCGATGACTTGACCGCGCTTGAACAGCGGACCCTTATACCCGTCTTTGATGTCGGTAACATCGTCGCACAGCGTCATGCCGACGGCGTTTTCAACAGCGACTTTTTTCATATCACACCGTATATCCTTTCAAAACCGTTCCTGCCTCTACCGGGCCGCTGCCGGCCGGTACGATGACCAGCGCATCGCAGCCGATGGTGCTGCTGAGCGCCACATTGCCCTGCGAGGCGGCAAGCGTCAGCTCCGCGCGGCCTGCATTGAGCCGCATCGTGCCGCGCAGCACGCGGGCTTCGTCGCTCTTCTTCGGAAAGCGGTCCTGCACGGTCATGTCGATCTCCTGCGGGAGTACATCACTGCGGCCCGCCAGCTTTTTCAGCGCGGGCAGCGCCACGGTGTTGAAATTTGTGATACAGCTTGCCGGATTACCGGAGAGTGCGCAGAGCATTTTCCCGTCCTTGAAGGCATAGGCACAGGCCTTGCCCGGCTTCAGACTCACGCCGCGCACCAGCGTTTCCGCACCGATCTGATCCAGCGCAGCGGGCGTCAGGTCATAGTCCCCGACGGAGACCCCGCCGGTACTGATCACGGCATCGCATTCCGCGGCACCTCTGGCAAACAGCGCGGCGATCCCTTCGACGGTGTCGCGCGCAATGCCGAGATACACCGGCTCCATACCGATCAGCCGCAGCGCAGCGGCGATGGTATAGGCGTTGGAGTTGCGGATGATCCCCGGCGCAGTCGGCTCGTTTGCCTCCACCAGCTCGCTGCCGGTGGAAAGGATCGCAACGCGGGGGCGTCGGTAAACCAACGGGCGGTCGATCCCCTGAGCAGCCAGCGTTCCCGCCGTGCCCGCATCGATCAGTTGTCCCGGACACGCGAGCAGCGTGCCCTTTTTCACGTCCTCGCCGGCATAGACGATGTTGCTCCCGGCTTTCACCTGTGCAAAGAGCGTTACCGCCTCCGGGGTGAATTCCGTGACCTCATAGTTGATCACGGCGTCGGCTCCCGGCGGGATGGGCGCGCCGGTCAGGATCTTCGTCGCCGCGCCGGGCGTCACTTCCATCGTGGGCGTGCTTCCCGCGGCGATCTCCTCCAGAATGCGCAGCGTGACCGGTGCGTTCTCCGAGGCACCGTCCGTGTCGCTCGCGCGGAACGCATAGCCGTCATAGGGGCTGCGGTCAAAGGCGGGGACATCCGCCTCGGCGCGCACCTCCTGCGCCAGAACGCGTCCGGCACAGTCCAGCAGGGAAACGGCTTCCGTGCCGACCGGGCTCACACGGGAAAGCAGCGCATCCCGCGCTGCGGTGTATTCGGGGTATAACAGCATATCCATCACGCTTTCATTCAAAACTGCATTTTTGTTTTCCGGCTGCGCGGAGTCTGCAATTTGCCGGTTTGACTCTGAACATTTTTTAGTATATCAACAGAGGGCACAAATTGCAACATTGTTCAACTGCAATAACAGCTTTGATCTCTGCCTCCGGCGGCGTGCGAAGCGCGGCGTCAGTGAGACTTTGTAAAAGCAGAAACGGGTGCGCTGCAAAATTTCTCTTTTTGCAGCGCACCCTTCGTTATCTTTATTGTATTGCCGGGGGATTATTCTGCCAATGCTGCGGCAAAGCGCATGAACATCGTCGCGGCTTCGGCGCGGGTGGCCTCGCCCAGAGGATCGAAGACCTTGCCGTCTTTGCCGGTAACGATCTGCTTCATGCTGCACCAGTGGACTGCTTCATCTGCCCAGGAGCTGATGTCCGCGCGGTCGGTGAAATCGAGCAGGAACATCCACGCGCCCGTGAAGCCCTCCCCCTTGTACTGCGCATAACGGTACAGGATCGTGGCAAGCTGCTCGCGGGTGACGGGATCGTTCGGACGGAACGTACCGTCGGGATAACCCGTGATGATGTTCTTGCCGTCCGCCCAGACGACGGCGCGCTCGTACCATGCGCCGCGGGTCACGTCGGTGAACACATTATCGTTCATGAAGGGCACCTGACCCTCCAGACGGTAGAGCATCGCAACGATCTGTGCGCGGGTGATCGTTCCGTTCGGGGCAAACGCCGTCTCACTCATGCCGTTCATCAGACCGCTTTCCACGCAGTAATGCACGCCGTCGTGATACCATGCGTCGGGCTTCAGATCGGTGAACGCGCTGAGCGGGCAGGTCTCGTCCTTCGGGCAGTTCAGTACCGGCTGCTCTTCGTAGATGATGACATAGGTGGAGAAATGACCGGTTATGAACGTGAGTAGCCCGCTTTCATATTTTGTAGCCAGTCTCTGGGACGTGCCGTTTACGTCGAGGTAGTACGCTTTGTAGTTCTCAGCCTTCTTGCCCTGCTCCGGCGTGAAGCGGACCGACACCGTGGCACTGCCGCCCTTGAAGTCGTGGATAATCTCACCCTTGGACTCCAAGTATGCTTCAAAGGTAAAGGCGATATTCTCCCCGCTGAGCGTTTCCTTCTGCTTGGCGTTCAGATCGGTTCCCATGTCAACGGCCAGCTTGACGGTATCGCCGCCGGCCTGCTCTGCGATTGCCTTCGTCGCCGCGGCATCGAGCGTGACGTCTGCGGTGCTGAGTTTGACGGACATGCCC
>JAZQNZ010000147.1:0-6455 GCA_045627665.1 Oscillospiraceae bacterium | reverse complement strand
CTGTAATACCAGGAGCCGGAAATGCGGACGGAGGCATTGGGATTTTCTATGATCTGGCTGTCCTGATACGAGAGCATGACGCGAAACAGCGGGTCGCCGCCGGGCAGCATCTTCTGCATATGGGAGAAGGGGAAGCGCTGGTGGCGCAGCATATCGAGCCACTGACGGGAAAACTGCTCGTTGAAGCTGTTGAAGCTCCACTCGTCGGAAATTTCTCCGGCAAAGGGCAGCGTGCTGACGAACATTCCGGTCGTTTGCTTGTAACGGTAACTGGAGCGGTTGAACACCGGAACGCCGATGGTGAACCGGTCACTGCCGCCGGAGCGCTTGAGGTAGGCGGCAAATGCCATATAGAAGACCGCGAAGGGGGCGACGCGGTGCTCACGGCAGAAGGAGTAGATGGCATGGTTGAGCTGCTGGGAAAGGCGAAAGCTCTTTCTTCGTCCGACATGACTGACAACGGAGCTGCGGTCGTTCTTCAGCGCGGCGGATTCGCCCGCCTCGTCCAGCGCCGCCTGCCAGAAAGCGCGGTCTTCCTCATAGGCCCTGGAGTCCAGATAGCTGCTTTCCGCCGAAACATAGTCGGCATAATCGGGAAACGCTTCCCAGTTCGGCTGACGGCCGTCCAGCAGAGCCAGATACGCTTCGCCGATGCGGTTGCACAGCATGATCTGCGACCAGCCGTCAGAGATGATGTGGTGCGTCTGCACCAGAAGAGCGGCGGATTCCTCGCCGATGCGGCACATCGCAAAACGGTAAAGCGGGGCGTCCTGCGCAAAAATGGGCGTGCGGCTGGCGACGGCCGCCCAGTGCTCAAAGCTCTCTTCATCGGAATCGGAAAAGTCGAGAAGCTGAAGACTGACGTCGGAATAAGGGGCATGGTACTGCATGGGAGTGCCGTTTTGCAGTGTGATCTGTGTGCGGAGAGAATCGTCCGCTTTCAGCACCAGCCGGACGGCCTCCTGCAGTTTGACAAAGTCGGCGCGGCCCTGAATCCGCACGGTGGCGCTGATATTATTGATCGACGTGCCGGGAACGGTGCGTTCCAGCGCCCAGATATTCATCTGGTTGAGGGAGAGCGGGAAAAGTCGGCGCAGTTTTTCTGACAATTCGGCCATGTTTGTATACCCTTTTTGTAATATTTTGTATTATTAGTTTCAAAATTATTGTTTTATGTAAATCGACAGACAAAAGTAATGTAACACAGAATTTTGCGTAGTACAAGGCACAAAATGGAAGAAATGTCAAAAATATTGCAAAAATGTATTACCGGAGCGGTAGAAACCGAACTTTTTGCGGATGTGGTGCAGTGAAATACAAAAAAACCGCCGCTGTCCGCAAAATGGGACAGCGGCGGGGGCACAGGTAAGAGTCTGCGCGGAAAAAACGGTTATTCGGAGCGGATACTGATGTCGCCGGAGACAGTATTGAGCGAGAACCGGGCGCTGCCGTCGCCGTGAACGTAGGTTTCGTTCCTGAGGGAGACGGGAAGCTCGCTGGAGAAGCTGCCGCTTACGGTGTCAACATCCGCGGTGAAGCCGGCAGCGTCGGGGAGCAGGAGCGTGATGCTGCCGCTGACGGCGCTCATATCCAGCGCTTCGGGCGTGCAGCCGGCGGCCAGAGAGAGCGCGCCGCTGGTGGACGAGACCTCGCCGCTGCGGAACGAGCCGACGGAGAGACTAACCCGCCCGGAGGTGCTGCTGACGGAGAAGCGATCGGCTGCGGCGCAGTCCGCACTGACGGCACCGGAAGTGGTGGAAATGTGCAGCCGGTCTGCTGCGGCGAGGGCGGAAATCTCAACATTGCCGGAGGTTGTGGAGACGGATGCATCGCTCCAGTCGCCGCTGGACATTGCAACGGCGCCGGAGGCGGTGGAGACTTCCAGCGTGCTGCCGGTACAGGAGATGAGATCGACCCGGCCGGAGGCGGTGGAGACGTTCACCGTGTCGGCGGTCAGCTCCGTCAGCTCCGCGGCGGCGGAGGCGCAGGAGAGACCGACGCCGTTCAGCACGGCGGAGCGAGGGATCGTGAGAGTCAGCGTTTTTTCCGGACAGGCGACGGGCACCGCACCGGATTTGCAGAAGCGGACGCGGAGCGTTGTTCCGTCCAGAAACCAGCGGACGGCATAGTCCTCGGGGATCTCAAGCGCGGCGGTTTCCGAGATGACGACGGTGTCCCCGTCGTGGCAGAGGAGATTGACGGAGCCGCTCGGCCAGTCAACGTCCAGCGCAGTGAGCTCGGCGGAAAATTCCGCGCTGCCGGCGGTATAGAGATCCGCGTTGGCGTAGATGGCGCCGACATTGCCGATGGTACCGCAGCCGCACAGTGCGGTGCAGGCGGCGACGGCGGCGAGGAGTGCAGCAAGCTTTTTCACGGTTTTCATGGTCTTATTTATCCTTTCGTTTCTGAATCATTCCGACGAGAGCGAAGATCGCGCCCAGAACGCAGCAGACAAGCAGAAACAGCCACGAGACGTTTCCGCTGATGGTGAAGGCGTTCCAGTACGCGGGGCAGAAGGCGGGGAGAGGGATGGCCGAGCCGACGAGCGCGCCGATGAGCGTGGGCAGAAAGAAGTCCAGCGCGCCGACGAGAATGCAGCAGACGCCTGCCTTGAGCATCCGGTTTGCGGGGAGATAGCGCATCACGGCGAACAGCAGCCACACCGATGCAACGAGCGGCCCGGCAATGCCTGCCGTCAGTCTTGCGTAGGACATGCCCGCGCCGGTCAGGATGCCGACGGAGACGAAGATCAGCGCGAGCAGCGCGGTGTCCGCAATCATGACGCAAAGAGCCTTCCGGCTGCCGAGCAGCGGACGGATGGGTGCGCTGCGCACGACGAAGGGGAGAAAGACGAGCGACAGTCCGAACAGCGTGCTCGACGCTGCAACGAAGAACCAGCGCCCGCCGGTGTAGATGCAGCAGACGGCAAGGAGCAGCATCAGGCTTGCGGTGAACGCCGCGAGCGTCAGAAGCGCCTTGTGTTCCGGGGCGAGCAGCGGCGTTACGATCAGCGATGCGGCGGTGAGCAGTCCGAACAGGACGAGGAAAAACCAGCTCAGCGTTCCGCTGACGGCGAGGTTGACGATCAGGCACACCACCACGGGCGTGAAGAGGATCGCGGAGAGTACGATGCCGACCGTAAAGGATTTGCGGCGGAGCGTTCTGGTCTGACGGCTGACGACGGTTTTCGCTTCGCTGGTGAGGCCGCGCTCGACCACGGCGAGCTCGCTCGTTTTCATGCGGCGGAGCAGGTCGCTGCACGCGGGACAGTCGGCGATGTGCTCCTCCACCGTTTCGCGGCTTGCCCCGCTGCATACGTCGTCAACGTAGAGCGGAAGAAGATCGCGGATAATATCACAGTTTTGAATCATTTTGTATCCAACCTTTCCTGGAGCTTCAGTCTGGCGCGATGATACGTTACGCGTGCCCAGTTTTCCGTCTTTCCGAAAATGGCGCCGATCTGACGGAAGGACAGTTCGCCGAAGATGCGCAGCTCGAACACCTCGCGGTATGGCTCTTCAAGCGCGTGAAGCGCGAGATGGATGCGGAAAGCGGAGTCCGCGTCCACGGCGGAAAGCTCAACGTCCAGCGTGTCGCACGTTTCGTCGGAAAGCTCCGCGGTTTTGCCGCGGCGGCGCATCTCATCATGGAAGAGGTTTTTTGCGATGGCGCAGAGCCATGTGCCCTCGTCCGACTCGCCGCGGAAATCGCTGCCTGCAGTCAGCGCGCGGGAGAAGGTCTCCTGCGAGAGCTCCTCCGCAAGGTCGCGGTCGCCGGAGAGCGTGCAGAGGTAGGAGAAGACCTTCATGTAGTAGGTGCGGTAAAGCTTTTCACAGGTTTTGCTGTCCACGTATCATCACCTCCTTTTTGTGAACTCACGGGTTAGACGCGGAAAAACGCGTTTCGTTACAAAAAATTCCAAAAAATTTTTCGCGGCGTTTTACAATATTTCATTCGCGTATACACAGGGGCATTATAGCACAGCCGAAAATTCTTTCGCAATGCGCCGATTCTGCGATTTCTTTTGCGTATGACGGGCAGAAAAGGAAATTCCCGTGCCGATGGGAACGGCACGGGAATTCACGGGAAATCGCTTTGAAAAATTACATGCGCGTCGGAAGGTGCGAACAGATCAAACGGTGCGAACAGATCAAACGGTGCGCAATTCTTGGGCAGTTTATCACAGAACGGATTTGAGCCAGTTATCAAGAAAGTGCATCTGCTGCGCCGTATGGAACCAGTGCTCGCCGTTTTCCATAACCGTCAGCGTGGCGCCTGTTTGCCCGGCAAACTCGGAAATCGCTGCAAGGGAGGTGAGGTTGTCTTTGCCGCCGTACAGAATGTGCGTCGGAACTTTCCATGAAATCGGGTGCGTTCTTACATATAAAAGATATTCCCAGGATAGCTTCTGACCGAAGGAGGTTTCGATTACGCCCTTTTCGCGCAATTCGTCCTCGCTCACATTGGCCCATGCCATCATATCTTCGATCAGCTTTTCCATGTTTACAACCGGTGAGATAAAATACGCTTTTTCGATTTGCCGGGCCGTCAGTGCGCTCATGGTGAAGAAGGCTCCGATGCTGTTTGCGATTACCGCAGCCGCTTTGCCCCGTCCGCAGACGGAATCAAAAAGCTCGGGGAACTCGTCTTTTGCCTCCCAGGGCGACTGCGCCGTGTAATCGAAACCGACCACATTGCAATCCTTGAAGAGCGGTCGATAGTGTTCCGCTTCCTCGGGACTTCCGCCTTGCCCGTGTATGTATATGATGGTTTGATTCACAGGCTTGCCCTCCGCAAAATCTGGTTTTCCCATTTTATCACGGCATCGCTTGCAAGACAACAAAAACAACGTCTGGCATGGGAGGCGAAAGGTATTTCTTTGATGTGAGATTACTACCAAAAGATAAAAAACGAAGGGATTTACTACCCAAAGTACACCAGCGGGCAGCACGGAAAGCCTCGCCCAAAATGCGATGTATTCTTTCATACGCTTTTCAAGCCATTTCACCCGGTGGTTTAGATACGCCCACCCATTTGCGCAATCACAATAGCGGTAACGGAGGCTGTTATGCTTAAAAGAATGTACACAACAGCAAGGCCGATTCTGCCGCTCTGAAGCAGATTCGTGCTCTCCAACGCGAATGTGGAAAAAGTTGTGAATCCACCGCAAATACCAACTTTCAAAAATAAAACCATGTTTGGGTTCATATCTCCTTTTTTCATGGTCAGCGCGACGATGATACCGATCAGGAATGATCCGACGATGTTGATTGCCAACGTCTTATACGGGAAAAATGTAGTTTCATTTAGCTTGATTAGTCCAATTAGATATCTCGCCACAGAACCTATGGCCCCTCCAAGTGCCACACATAAACACGCCGCCATAATAGCTTCTCCTTTTTTCACTGTTCAGAAGTCATCAGCATCACGCGGTTCTGACATTTGTCATGGGAGACCTCATTCCCGTTTCACTCTTGTTTTTGATCGTGTCCCAGCAAGCCCATCTTCTCGGTCAGGTCGTGCAGGCTCTTGTCGTGCTGCTCCTGCGTGATCGCACCGTGTTTGAGGAAGTCTTTTGCTCATTTGCATTATATCATAGAGCTTTTCGTGAGACAACAAAAAAACAACACCGAAAAGTCCGGTAGACTTTTTCGATGAACTCATTGGTGAGGGAAGGTGGATTCGCTTTTCTGCGGAAATGGCCCAGGCCACCCTCTCTTGCTGCTTCGCAGCAATTCACCTTGAGCCACGCCGGTTGCAAAGTGCCACCGGCACTTTGCCAAGAGCCGGCTTTTGAATCCACCTATGCATAAAAAATTCCCGAACCGCGGAAGCGGTTCAGCAATATTTGTCAAAGATTATATAAACGGAGCGAAAATAAGCCAAAGATTACGCAAAAGTAGCGAGTGATGGATAAACCTGTTATTCTATGTTGTCTGAGTCAATGAAATCTTCCCCATCTTCGTCATTGTAGTATAAATCTGCACCGCAGTAACGGCATTTCTTTTCCCCGTAATAGTTCTCTTCGTTGCATTCCGCACAATATATAATTTGCTTTTTCGTGAAATCTGTCTTTGAGAAAGGATGTACTTCTTCAACCGTTTCAGTCGGCTCTACGTTTGATTGACAATATCTGCATTTGATTGCGATTGCTTTTATCATTTCACCGCAGTATGGACATCGTCTTAAGGCGTTTTCTTTGGAGTGGGCATTGATTTTCTGGATGGCATTTATGTAATCGACCATGGCAGAGTTTATCATAGTATCTTTCTTCTGCTGGTTAAAGTAGTCTTGAGCTTTTATCAGTTTCTTAATACACTCGGCCAAAGCGTCACGAAGCTCTCTGTGCTGCTGTGTTTCGCCAGTCAAAGAGGAAAACTCATTGTATGCTTTATCATCCAATTCGGTCATGTGGATGCAGGCCGAACATATCAATATTCCCTTTTTGGGCAACA
>JAZQNZ010000146.1:0-4175 GCA_045627665.1 Oscillospiraceae bacterium | reverse complement strand
GGCTTTTTCTGGAGCTGGATGCGAGATTCGAACTCGCGACCTCATGATTACGAATCAGGCGCTCTACCGACTGAGCTAATCCAGCATATTCACTTAAACATTCGCGCGGCGCTCTGCCCGGCGCCAGGTGCCGCCTTCGGCGGTTGCGCCGTGCACGCCCTCTGCGGAGGGTGTACCGACTGAAATGATCCGCCATTGGACGGCCGCTTTTCGATCAAGCGTTGCTCATTGTAACATATGTTTCCCGTAAAGTCAAGCATCATTCCGCAGCATTCTGCAAGCAAATATTACAGGATGTAATCTCCTGTTTCCATGCAATTCTCCGATTTCTCTCCCCGTTTTGTCAAGTTGTTTTTTTGCACAAAATATTTTCGATACTTTCTATTTTTGCGCCGTACCGAACCCTTTTATGTTTCCCGTTTCTGTCGGATTTTGTTACTTTTCTACGCGTTCGGTGCAAAAAATAAAATGTATGCAACCGATAATACCAATCAGTTATCAACATTTTCAACAGGTTTTTGAACATCCGATTTTTTCTTTATTTTCAATACTTTCCGGATTTTCCGTCATTTTTGTTCGTGACAGCAAACGCAATTTTGCCGTATTTTCGCTTTCCGGTTTTGGTTTGCATAACGTTGTTAAAAAATTATCGTTTTGCGCACATATCTCACACGCGCAAAATAGCCATAAAAAACGCTCACCAGACCTGTCCGCTGTCTCTCATGGAGACGAAATCGCCCTCGCTGACAACGATATGATCCAGAAGCTCCACGTCCAGCATCCGCAGCATACCCGCAATGCGTGTTGTTGCCTCAACGTCTGCCTTGGAGGGCAGTGCAACGCCGGACACATGATTGTGGGCAAGGATCACGCGCGCCGCCTTATCCCGCAGGATGATATCGACCATCTCCCTCGCCGCAAGGCCGACCGCCACAGGCGAACCCTTCGCCAGCAGATGGCAGTTGATCACGCGGCCCGCCGCATCCATGCAGAGGATGATGGAATTCTCCTCACGGCAATACTCAAAAAACGGCAGCAGAAACGCGCCCGCATCCGTGCTGCTGCGGATGGTCGTACCCCGGGTGCTGCCGGAGCGCTGGTAGCGGCTGCTCATATCGCGCACAAGGCGGATAAGCATCGCGGCATTCTCTCCGATGCCGGGCACCTGCTCCAGATCATCCACCTCCGCCTCCATCACGCCGCGGAAGCTGTGGAAGCGGTTCAGCAGCGCGTGGGCAAGCTCATTTGTATCCCGGCGCGGGATCGCATAGGTCAGCAGAAGCTCGATCGCCTCGATGTCCGTAAAGCTGTCCAGACCGTGTTCAAGGAACTTGCATTTCAGCCGCGTCCTGTGTCCGTTATGGATGTTTTCGCCCATTTACACGTCTCTCCCCAAAAATACCGATTCAGTCCCGGACTCTGACGCTCCCCAGTTCCATATTGGCATATGCGTTCAAATCGCTGCCCGCAATATTTCCGGCAAGGTACTCATAATAAGCCTGCGCGCCGACCATGGCGCCGTTGTCGCCGCAAAGGCGCAGCGGTGGTACGAACAGCTCGATCCCGTTTTCCTTTGCTGCGGTTTCCAGATCGGCGCGGATGCGGCTGTTTGCCGCAACACCGCCGGCGGCGACCAGCTTCGAATAGCCCTTTTCCTTCACGGCAGCGATCGCGCGCGGCACAAGCGACTCGCTGACCGCCCTTGCAAAGCTGGCGCACAGCGAGGATTTGTCCAGCTCCTCGCCGGTCTGCTCCGCGTGATGGACAATGTTGATCACAGCGGTCTTGAGCCCGGAAAAGCTCATATCATAGGGATGGCCTTCCATGTGTGCCACCGGAAGCGAATATTTCCTGTCATCGCCGCCCTGGCTGAGCTGATCGACCGGCTTCCCGCCGGGATAACCGAGCCCGAGCACGCGCGCGGTCTTGTCAAAGCACTCTCCCGCTGCGTCGTCCCATGTTGCGCCCATGATGCACATATCGGTATAGTCCTTCACATCCACAATGATGCTGTTGCCGCCGGAGATGGCAAGGCAGATGAAGGGCGGTTCCAGATCGGGATACGCCAGATAGTTTGCCGCCATGTGGCCGCGGATGTGGTGAACGGGAATCAGCGGCACGCCCAGCGCACTGGCAACGCTCTTTGCAAAGTTGACGCCCACGAGCACCGCGCCGATCAGACCGGGCGCATAGCTGACCGCAACGGCGTCGATGTCGGCGCGGGTCAGCCCGGCCACGGCAAGCGCGCGGTCGGCAAGCTGATAGATGACCTCCACATGGCAGCGCGAAGCAAGCTCCGGTACCACGCCGCCGTAAACCGCCTGCAGGTCGGCGGAGGAAAAGATCTGGTCGGTCAGGATCTCCCGTCCGTCCTTCACAAGCGCAACGGCTGTCTCGTCGCAGGTGGATTCCACAGACAAAATAATCATAGCTTATTCTTCCTCTGTTTTTCTATGTCGGGCTGCCGCAGCGCGGCAGCGTTCTGTTCAGTCTTCGTCGGCACGCTCCTGCCACTTCTGTGCGGGGTAGGGCTGCTCGCCCGGCGCCAGCGGAATCTGCACCGCTGCGGCGTAAAGCTCCGGTGCAAAGGCGCGGCGGTAAAATGCGTCATAATTGCGCAGGGTCTCCTCCGCCGTGAGGTCACGGCGCGACCATGCGATCACACGGTAATGCACGCCGAACAGCGCGGAGTCAAAGGGCAGAAACACTGCGCCGAGCCGCCGGTAAAACCCCTGCCGCCGCAGAATCATCTCATCGCGTGCGGTCTCGCCCGTCTCCGCCTCGGTCTCCGCAAGGATCACGGTATCCGCAGGATAGCGCGCCGTCAAAAGCCGGATCATATCCCCGCCGATCCCGCCGCAGCGCCGATCCCGCGGCACGCAGAGATAGTCCAGCAGCACCCAGCCCTCGCGCTCCCAGCAGCAGGCATAGCAGACCGCCGCGCCGCCGCGGAAAAGCCCGTAGAAGCGGTAGCTCCCCTCCGCGATCATGCGTTCCATCGACGCAAGCGGCTTCAGCTCGGAGGCGGGAAACGCCTCACGGAACACGGTGTCGTAGGCGGCTTTCCGTTCTTCCCGCGTCAGTATTCTCAGTTCGTCCATATTGTTTCAGTTCAGCTCCAGTGTCATGAGGATGGCATCCTCCGTCGGTTTTTCGTAATAGTTTTTTCTGCGCCCGACAGCCTTGTAGCCGTGGCGGGCATACAGCGCCGCAGCGCCGGTGTTGCTCTCGCGCACCTCCAGCGTCAGGAAGCTGAGCATAAGCGCCCGCGCCCGCGCCTCCAGCGCCGTCAGAAGCGCGTCGGCAATGCCCTGCCGACGGCAGTCCGGGCGCACGGCAATATTGGAAATATACCCCTCGTCCAGCACATACATCAGCCCGACATAGCCGACCACGCCCTCGGGCGTTTCCGCCGTGAGGAACACATGGCTGTCCGGCTCAAGCTGCAGCCGCAGCATCGTCTCCGTCCAGGGAACCGCAAAGCTCTGCTGCTCGATTCTCTGGATCTGCGGAAGGATCTCCTCCCGCGCATCCGTAATGATATAGTCCAAAATCAATCAGTCCTCCGCCGTCAGATCGTCAATGAGGTACTGCGCCTCCGCTTTCAGCCGCTTCATGGTGCTGCCCCAGCCCACCTTCAGCTTCGGCGGAGTGATGTCCGTCTCTCCCAGGCATAGGATCTTGTCGTCCCGCCCGGGAAACTGTTCCGCCAGCTCGTCGGCCTGCAAAAGCGTCATGCACATCACCGCGTCATAGTCGTCGATCATCTGCTCTGTCACGCGCTGCGGCGTATGTCCGGCAATGTCGCAGCTGAGATTTTTAGCGGCGCGCACAGCCTCCGGGTGCATCGCGCCTCCCCGCTCCATGCCCGCAGACGCGCTTTTTACCTCCGGGCAGACGTCTTTTGCCAGCAGCGCGAATATCGCACAGGCGGCAGGCGCCAGCGCCGTATCGTCCTCGTCCACGAACAGCACGCTCTCCGTGGTGAGCGGCTCGGTGCCGATCAGCTTCTGCGCCTCGTCCCAGTGCTCCAGGGTGCGGTCGCCCGCCAGTCCCTCGATGTGGTGGGTCAGCTCGTGGTGCAGCGTTTTGGTGAGCCGCTCCCGGAATTTCTCCGCCGGGATATCGCCGTAAAGCTCCCGGATGGAACCGTAAAAGATCTCCACATAGCGCCC
>JAZQNZ010000145.1:0-4622 GCA_045627665.1 Oscillospiraceae bacterium | reverse complement strand
TTCCGAAAGGGTTCCCGCCATGGAAAATCACAGCAGAAAAGTCCTCGTCATCACCGGCCCGACCGCCACGGGCAAAACCGCGCTGAGCGTCCGGCTCGCGCTGCGTCTCGGCGGAGAGATCATCTCCGCGGACTCCATGCAGGTTTACCGCGGCATGGACATCGGCACGGCAAAGGTCACGCCGGAGGAGATGCAGGGCGTCCCCCACCACCTCATCGACGTCGCCGCGCCGACGGAAAACTACTCCGTCGCCCGCTGGGTGGAAGCGGCGGCGTGCGCCGCAGAGGAGATTTTTGCGCGCGGCCGCGTCCCGATCATCGCGGGCGGAACAAACCTGTATATCGACTCCCTGCTCTCCGGCAGGGACTTTGCGGAAAACGAAAGCGACGGCGCGCTGCGCGCCGCGCTGGACGCGGAATACGACCGTCTCGGCGGCGAAGCGTTCCGCGAACAGCTCCGCGCCGTGGACCCGGAACGCGCCGAAAAGCTCCACCCCTCCGACCGCAAGCGGCTTGTCCGCGCGATGGAGGTCTACCGCCTCACCGGGCAGACCATCACCGCCCACGACGCACAGACAAAGACCATCCCTCCGCGCTGGGATTCCCTGCGCGTCGCCCTGACCTTCGCCGACCGCGAGGCGCTGTATGCCCGCATCGACGCACGCGTCAGCGAGATGGTTGCTGCGGGGCTCTTCGACGAGGTGCGCGCCCTGCTCCGCGCCGGTCTTTCCCCGGACTGCACCGCCATGCAGGCCATCGGTTACAAGGAATGCGTGGACTGCCTGCAGGGGCGCTGCAGCGAGGACGAGGCCGCGGACGCCATCCGGCTCAATTCCCGCCGCTACGCCAAGCGCCAGCTCACCTGGCTGCGCCGCGACGCGGGACTCCGCTGGATCGCGTGGCAGGGCGTGCCGGACATTGCCGCCGCGGCAGACGAGATCCTCGCCCTCTGGAATGCCTGACCTCCGCCGGACGCTGCGGCGCTGCGCACCCCGGACGCCGCGCTCTTTCCCGTCCCGGTTTTCCCGTTCCCGCCCGCCGCAGAAAACCGCGCAGGCGCACCCTGTTTCGACCGATTTTACGGCGATGCCCGTGTAGAATGGCAAAAGCACGGTAAATGTGCAAAAAACTATTCTACATATGACGCCGGACGTGGTATAATATATTTTACTTTGTTCGGCGCCCGGAAAAGGAGTCGAAACAAATGCAAAAGACACCAAACTATCAGGATCAGTTTCTGGCCGCCGCAAGGCGCGAAAAAAGCATCGTTACCGTTTTCCTGATGAACGGATTTCAACTGAAGGGAAGCGTAAAGGGCTTTGACAGCTTTGTCGTTCTCGTTGAGAGCGACGGCAAGCAGCAGATGATCTTCAAGCACGCGATCTCCACCATTGTCCCGCCGAAGCCGCTGGAGCTCTCCGCGGCGGACGTGGCGCAGTAAACCTGCGGAGTCCGCGCCGTCCGTCCCTCTCTGCCTGCAGTGCTGTCCGTCCCGGCCGCCGTTTCCCGCAGCACGGGAGTACTTATGAAGCGAACAGACAAGCTTACCAACTTCATAGCCATCCTTCTGTTTCTCGCCTTTGCCGTTTACATGACGGCATACGTCGTCCGCTCCCTCCGCACAGCAACCGTCACCGCAGAGGCCGTTGCGGCGGAGATCAAGCTCGGCGGCATTGCCAGCGGCATCGTCGTGCGCGACGAAAGCGTGCTGACCAGTGCGGAGAAATATATCGACGTCACCGCGCGCGACGGCGTTCGCGTCGCCGCGGGCGCCCAGCTCGCCACGAGCATGAACAGCGAGCAGGGTCTGGAGCGCGCCAACCGTATGCACGCGCTGGAGCTGGAGATCCGCCGCATTTCCGCCGCGCTGCAGGAGCTGGATTCCGCAGAGGATCTCACCACGCGCGACGAATCGCTGCGCACCTCGGTTTCCGGGATCACCTCCGCCGTTGCGCGGCACGAGCTCAGCGGGATGGACAGCAGCATTCTGAATCTCCGCTCCCTCCTGTTCCCCGGCGGCAGCGTCGGTGCAACGCAGGCGGAGCTGGATCGGCTGCAGCGCGAGCTGAACAGTCTTGCTGCCGATTCCGACAGCGACACCGCCGTCCTCACCGCCGACTGCAGCGGCATTTTTTCCACGCTGCTCGACGGCTACGAGTCCGTCTCCCCCGACGCTCTGACCGACCTCTCCCCAACCGCGCTGGAAGCGCTGATCTCCGCACCGCAGGACATCCCCTCCGGCGCATACGGCAAGATCGTCCGTTCCTACCAGTGGTATTTTGCTGCCGTGATGAGCGAGGCAGACGCGGAAAACCTCAGCGTCGGCCGGACGGCAACGCTGAATTTCGGCAGATACTACGGTGCGGACATTTTTGCGAAGGTCCGGAGCATCAGCCCCGCGGAGGACGGCAGCGTCGTGGTCGTATTCCTTTGCGACAGCGCCCTGTCCGACACGCTGGGAATGCGCTGCGTCTCCGCAAACGTCGTGTTTGAGATCTACAACGGCATCCGCATCCCCGCGCAGGCAGTGCAGACCGACCCGGAAACGGGCGACAGCTTTGTCTGGTGCATCACCGCCATGCAGCTCGAACGCAAGACCGTCACCGTTCTCTACACGGAGGAGGACTTCGCCATCATTGCAAACAGTCCTGCGCCGGATGCGCTGCGAGAGGGCAACACCGTCGTGGTCAGCGGCGAAAATCTCACCGAGGGGAAGATCATGGAATGAGCGGGATCGCGGAAAATATCCGAACCATACGAACCAACATCGCGGCGGCGCTTTCCGGCGCCGACCGCGCTGTTTTGCTTGTGGCGGCAACGAAAATGAACAGCGCCGACCGCGTCCGGGAGGCCATTGCAGCCGGTGTGGACGGGTGCGGGGAGAACAAGGTGCAGGAATTTCTGGAAAAGGACGCCCTCGGCGCCTACGCCGGCTGCCCGCGCCATTTTATCGGACACCTGCAGCGAAACAAGGTCGGCAAAATCGTCGGAAAGGTCGATCTCATTCAGTCTGTGGACAGCGAAGAGCTGCTGGCGCTGATCGACCGCCGCGCCGCGGCGCTCGGCATCGTGCAGGACGTTCTGATCGAGATCTCCGTCGCGGGCGAGGCGCAGAAATCCGGCATTTCTCCCGCTGCGCTGCCCGGGCTTCTGGAGTATGCTTCGGGCTGCGCCGCCGTCCGCGTGCGCGGATTGATGTGCGTCCCGCCGATTCAGGAAAATCCTGAGGAAAACCGGCCTTATTTTGCTGCAATGCGCCAGCTTTTTGTTGACAACAGCAGCAAAAAATACGATAATGTTAGCATGGATTTTTTATCTATGGGTATGACGGACGATTATCCCGTCGCCGTTGCCGAGGGCGCAAACATGGTGCGCATCGGCTCTGCCATCTTCGGCAGACGGCAATATTGATTCACGGAGGACAATTTCGCAATGGGTTTCTTTGATGAACTGAAAAACCTGACCCGTCCCTACGACGAGGACGAGGATGAATATATTGACGATCCCGACGTTATAGATGAGGACGAGCCGGTCGAAAAGCCGCGCCTCAATCCCTTTGCCGGCTTCGGCTCCGCCGCATCCGAAAAATCGCAGTCCCAGCCGCAGGAGCGTCTGGCCGCATCTCCCATCCGCCCGCTCCGGCCGAAGGAGGGCAGCGTTGTCAGCATCGGCAATGCCGCGACCGGGCAGATGCAGGTCATACTGGTCAAGCCCGAGCGGTTTGAAACCGCGGCAGAGATCGCGGATCACCTTCGCAGCAGGCACGCCGTTCTGATGAATCTGGAAACCACGCCGAAGGATGTGACCCGCCGCCTGGTGGACTTTCTCTCCGGCGTGGCCTATGCGATGGACGGCAAGGTCAAAAAGGTTGCTGCGAACACCTACATCATCACCCCGCCGAACGTCAACCTCATGGGGGATCTGATGGATGAGCTGGAAAATTCCGGGATGTACTTCTGACGCTTACCTCCCGGCTGAACAAAGAAATAATATTGCACTTTCAACATATTAGACAGAGGGGAAAATGGATATGATCACACCGCAGGACATTCGTGAAAAGACATTCGAAAAGGCTGTTTTCGGCGGATATGACGCCGGTGCCGTTGATGATTTTCTGGAAACTGTCGCCAACGACCTGCTGCTGCTGCAGAAGGAAAACGCCACGCTGAAGGGCAAAATGAAAGTCCTTGTGGACAAGGTTGAGGAATACCGCGGCAACGAGGAAGCGCTCCGTATGGCTGTCGTCTCCGCGCAGCGCCTCGGCAACATCATCGAGCAGGAGGCACGCGACAAGGCAGCCGGCATGATCTCCGAGGCCACCGAAAACGCCGAACAGATCACCCGCGAGGCCCGTCTTGAGGTCGAGATGGAGAAAGCCCGCTTTGAGGAAGCCAAAAAGACCAGCGCCCAGTTTGTTGAGAACATGGAGCTGCTGTGCAACCGTCAGATGACCTTCCTGGAGAAGGTCGGCGAGATGGACTTTGTGAAGGAGCATCGCGCTTCCCGCATTGTGGACGTTGTCCCCGATGATTCCGCCGCGATCCCGGGCGCCGCGCCTGCCGAGAGCAACGAGATCCACGAAACCGTCAAGAGCATCGAGGAGACCGTCGATAAGGTCGCGGA
>JAZQNZ010000144.1:0-8382 GCA_045627665.1 Oscillospiraceae bacterium | reverse complement strand
GGATTTACGACGGCCGGTGCCGTACATATAGGGGCGCTTGCTGACATAAGTTGCCATGTTGTTCTTCCTCCTTCTTTAGCGATCCCAAACTTCGGGCTTCTGGGCAGCGTGCTTGTGCTCGGCGCCGCGGAAAACCTTCAGTCGGGTGAGCTGATCGGCAGCGATCTTGTTCTTCTGCAGCATGCCCTTGACGGCGAGCTGCATGGCGAACTCGGGGCGCTTTTCCATCAGTTCTTTGTACTTGACTTCCTTCAGACCGCCGATCCAGCCGGAGTGGTGACGGTAGAACTTCTGATCCAGCTTCTTGCCGGTCAGAACTGCCTTTTCAGCGTTGATGATGATGACGAAATCGCCGCAGTCAACGTTGGGAGTGTAGGTGGGCTTCAGCTTGCCGCGGAGCAGGTCGGCGGCGAGAGCAGCGGTCTTGCCCATGGGCTTGCCTGCTGCGTCCAGGACGTACCATTTGCGCTCAACGGTCGCCTTGGTAGCCATTGTAGTGGACATGGTTGTTTCCTCCAATATTAGAATAATAATTAAAAACTTGTTCAGGTGCGCTCAAATATCTATTTATACATAATTGACATTTCAGCTTCACGTAGCTACAATATACAATATTGTGCACATAAACAGCTTTTTCTTTATAACACAGGCTTTTTTGAAAGTCAACACAATTTTTTTCGAAAATCAATCTACCACTGAGCAAACTCGTGAATGCTCCGAATATCTTCGTTTCTCTTCGATTTCCTCGTTTCTGATTTTTGAAATATTTCCGGTGACTTATGAACAATATACTCAATCACTTCTGCTCGCTTGTCCGCAAAGGCGTGGACGAGTATCATATGATCGACGACGGTGACAGCATCGCTGTCGGCGTTTCCGGCGGAAAAGACTCGCTTTTGCTTCTTTGTGCATTGAGCCATCTGCAGAGCTATTATCCGCAGCGGTTTTCTCTTCACGCGCTGACGATCGACCTCGGCTTTCCCGATATGGATTTTGCGCCCGTTGCGGAGCTTTGCCGCCGGATCGGTGTGCCATATACCCGCGTTGAAACGGATATCCGTGAGGTCGTGTTTGACGTCCGTCAGGAGGAGAATCCGTGCTCCCTCTGCGCGAAAATGCGCCGCGGCGCGCTCAACACCGCCATGAAAGATCTCGGATGCAACAAGCTTGCGCTCGGCCACCACGGTGACGATGCGGTGGAGACCTTTATGATGAGTCTGCTGTTTGAAGGACGGATCAGCTGTTTCAAGCCCGTGACCTATATGTCCCGCATGGATGTCTGGCAGATCCGACCGATGATCTATGCGTCGGAGGATCAGATCGCCGCCGTCGCCGATGCGCTGCGTCTGCCTGTGGTGGAAAATCCGTGTCCGCAGGACAAGGGCAGCAAACGCTATGAAATCAAATCGCTGCTTGCGCAGCTTGGCGGGGAGTACCCCGATATGCGGTCGAAGGTTTTCGGCGCGATGCAGCGCTTGCCGCTGGAGGGGTGGGCGCCGACACCCATGGAAAGGAATCATAACAAATGATCGGAACTGATCTGACAAAGGGAGACGTTACGAAAACGCTGCTGCGCTTTACCGTTCCGTTTCTGATTGCGAATATTCTGCAAACCCTGTACGGGATTGTTGATATGTATATTGTGGGGCGGTATGCGGACGCCACTCAGCTCTCCGCTGTTTCAATCAGCTCCGGACTGATGATGCTGGTGAACTGCCTGATGATCGGCTTTGCCACCGGCGGCACAGTGCTTGTCGGACAGATGGCCGGCAGCCGCAGGGAGAAAGATCTGAGCGAGTCCGTTTCAACGATCTTCACGGTGTTTCCCCTGATCTCTCTGACGATTATGGCGATCTGCCTGATATTCTGCAGCCCGCTGCTGCATCTCATCAACGCCCCGGCTGAGAGCTTTGCAGGGGCGCAGGCATACTTACGCATCTGCCTGATCGGACTGATTTTTACCGGCCTGTACAATGCCATTGCTGCGGTGCTTCGCGGCATGGGGGACAGCAAGGGACCGACGCTGTTTGTCGGCATTGCCTGCGTCTGCAACATTTTCGGCGATATTTTCTGCGTCGGAATTCTGAAAATGGGCGCTGCAGGTGCGGCGCTTGCCACCGCGGTTTCCCAGGGACTCAGCGTCGCGATCGGATACATTTACCTCCGCCGCCATCATTTCCCCTTTGACTTCAGGCCGGCAAGCTTCAGAATTCACGGAGAGAAGCTGCGGATGCTGCTGCGGATCTGCATCCCCACCGCACTGCAGGAAGCGATGACCAGTGTTTCCTTCGTCGTGCTGGAGGCGATCATCAACTCCATGGGGTATCTGACCTCTGCGGCCGCCGGTGTGTGCGACCGCGTGTTCAATGTTTCCATTGTGCCGGCAATCGCGTTTTCCGCCGCAATTTCTGCCATGGTTGCCCAGAACACCGGCGCCGGAGAATATCGGCGGGGCCGGGCGTGTCTGCGCACCGGAACGCTTCTGAGCGTGGGCGTTTCCGCTTTGATCTTCATTGCCATGTGGCGCTTTCCCATTCAGATCATCGGCGCGTTTACCAACGATACCGAGGTTGTGAAGCTGGGCGTACAGTATATGACCTTTTACAAGGTTGACTGCCTGATCTGCTCCATAGCTTTCTGCATCAACGGCTACATTAACGGCACGGGACATACGCGCTATACGATGATTGTGAATCTGATCGCCTCCTTCGGCGTCCGGCTGCCGCTGATCTGGTTCATCAGCCGCCTCCCGCATACCTCGCTGCTGCTGATCGGCCTTGGCCTGCCCAGCGCCAGCGTGGTGCAGGTTGCCGTCGGGATCGCATTTCTGCTGTTTGCGAAAAGTGAGCGCGAGCAGAGAGCAAAACTGCGTCTGAACGGCTGAACGCGTTCAGGCGCAGAGCCGAAAAAGAATCATCATCGGCGCGTCGCCGCCGGGACGGATCATTTTTAGGGAGGAACGGACATGGACATGACACCGTTTTACAAGAGCGTGCTGGATCAGGACAGAGCGCCTGTTGTGCTCTGCGGCACGGATCACACGATTTTGTATATGAATCCCGCTGCACTGAAGCGCTACGAAAGCCGCGGCGGCGCTGCGCTGCTCGGCAGAAGTCTGCTGGAGTGCCACCGACCGGAAACGGGCGTCCTGATCGAAAAGGTGCTGAACTGGTTTCGGGAAAGCCCAGAGCATAATCTTGTCTTTGAATCCCGCAACGATGCGGAAAACAAGGACGTTTACATGGTTGCGCTGCGCGGCGGGGACGGCGCACTGATCGGCTACTACGAAAAGCACGAGTACCGGACGCCGGAAACTGCCGGGCGGTATGAGATGGAGTGAAGCGGGGATACTGCAGATGGAACAGATTCCACAGGTGCGCATTGATCATGCGGCGATGTATGTCCGCGACCTCGCGGCGGCAAAGCGCTTCTTTGAAGAATATTTCGGAGCAGAGGCGGGGGCGGAATATAACAACCCGATGACGGGCTTCCGCTCATATTTTTTGCGTATAGGCCCGGCCCGGCTGGAACTGATGAACCGCCCGGAACTGGGCGAGCCGGAACGTCTCCCGTATGTGGCGGGGTATGCCCATCTGGCGTTCGGCGTTGGCAGTGCGGAGCGGGTGGATGCGCTGACGGAGCGCCTGCGCGCGGACGGCTTTGAGGTCGTCAGCGGCCCGCGCACCACGGGCGACGGCTATTACGAGAGCTGCGTCGCCGATCCGGAAGGAAATCTGATCGAGATCACAGTTTGACCAAAGGAGAGCACAATGGAGAAAATTTTGTTCGTGGATGCGTGTGTGCGGGAAAATTCCAGAACAAGAGCGCTTGCGGAGCATCTGCTTACCAAGCTGGACGGCGAGTGTGAACACCTTCTGCTCAGCGACGGGCTGCTGCAGCCACTGGACAGCGCGCGGCTGGAATGGAGATCCGCCTGCTGTGAGCGGGGTGATTTCACTGACGCTTATTTTGACGACGCGCGTCAGTTCGCGGCGGCGGACACGATTGTCATTGCGGCGCCGTTCTGGGATAATTCGTTCCCGGCAGTTCTGAAAAAGTATATTGAGTCCGTCTGCGTGACTGGGCTGACGTTCCGCTACGGAGAAAACGGTGTGCCGCAGGGACTTTGCCGTGCAAAGCGTCTGTTTTACGTTACGACCGCCGGCGGCCCGGTCTTCTGCGACGCATACAGCTTCGGCTATATCAAAAATCTTGCCGGAACGATGTTCGGCATTGACGAAAGCGTGATGTTCAAAGCGGAAGGACTGGACATTTTCAGCGCGGACGAGGCCGGGATCATGGCAGAAGCGAAAGCACGCATTGACGCATATTTTCATACCTGAATTACGGAACACTATTTGACAGCCGATATGAAACGGAGCCATAGCGGCAGCGGATAACACGGGTACGGAGCGCTGGGTATAAGATCCCCGAACTTAGGGTGCGACATGCCGATTTCGCCGGTATTGTGTCAAGTTTCATAAAAATATTTGCAAATTTGCTCGATATATGGTATTTTAGTAAAAATATAATCCTGAATTCGTAAGCGAATTGCGCCATGTATGTTTCGGAAACATACCGAAACGATGCAGCGCGGGAGAAACAGATGCGAATAGATATAGATAAAAGCAATCTAAAAAAAGCAATTATTCGGTTTTGCTGTCTGAGTATAGCAGTTTGTCTGCTTTTGGCGCTTGCGGGCTGCGGCAAAGCGGAAAGTCAGATTACGGATCTGAGCGGGCTGAACGGAAAAAGCATCACGGTACAGCAGGGAACTGTGTTTGCGGCAGTCATTAAACAGACGCCGCAGCTTGCCGGCTCCAGCCTTTCCTATGCCTCTACGGATGTCGACGCACTGGCGCGTTTGCTCGGAAAAAAGACGGATGCGTATGTGACGGACAATGTGATTGCCCAGACGCTGATGTACAAGTATGACGGGCTCATGCTTCTGGACGAGACACTTTCCGAAGCGTATTACGGCATAGCGTTTCCGAAGGGAAGCGCAGTCCGGGCGGAATTTGACACGGTGCTCGAACGCTTTGAGGCGGACGGAACGCTTGAGACGCTCCGTGAAACGTGGCTCGGAGACGACAGCAGCGTGAAAACGGTCCCTGAGCAGACATGGCCCGGCAGCAAAGGCACGCTTCGCTGCTGCGTTAGCGCGGATTCTGAGCCGATCTGCTATCTTGCCGGCAACGATTATCTTGGACTGGACATTGATCTGGTGCTGCGTATCGCGCGGGAACTCGACTATCAGATCGAATTTGTTTCTACCCAGTTTTCCGACCTGATCCCGACCGTTGCTGCGGGGCAGGCAGATTTTGCCGTGTCCTCGATTACCGAAACTGCCGAGCGGGCGGAGATGGTTGACTTCTCATTACCGTATATGGATGCCGGCGTGGTGGTTCTTGTACGGAATCTTTCCGAAAACAGTGTCGGCAGCGGTTTCTTCCTTTCTCTGAAAAACAGCCTGAAGCGGACCTTCGTTGACGAAAACCGTTGGATCACCATGATCAAGGGACTTGGTACGACGGTGCTGCTTAGCATTACCTCGGCCTTGTTCGGACTCGTCCTCGGCATCCTTCTGTTCCTTTGGAGCTACTCCGGCAGCCGGATCGCAAACGTGATCCTCTCCGTTGTTTCGAAAATTTTCAGGCTTTTGCCGTTCCCGACATTTCTGCTGATCGTCTTTTATATTATCTTTGCAGGCAATCCCGGCTCCAACTTCCGCGCGGCAACTTTCGGCTTCGGCTTTGCCTTTGCGCTCGGCGTTTTCGGCATTATCGGCGGCGCAATCGGCGGAATCAGCGCGGGACAGAAGGAAGCGGCGTTTTCAATGGGGTACAGCAAGTACGGCGCTCTGTCGAAGATCTTCATTCCGCAAACTCTGCCCCAAATGCTTGCTGCCATGCAGAACGCTTTTGTCGGTCATGTGCAGGGTACGGCGCTTGCCGGATTTTTTGCCGTGCAGGATATTCAGGCGGTCTCAGACGTCATCCGTGCGGAAACGGTTGAACCATTCATCACTCTGATTTTTACTGCCGTCGTATATATTCTGCTGGCGGAGGTTTCGAGCCGTCTGATTGCCCACATCCGCGTCAACCTGACGCCGGTACGGACGGAAGACGAAATCAGGAAGCGGGTTCTGAAAGGAAAGCTCTGATGATACGAGTTGAAAATCTCAAAAAGGAATATGGCGGAGAAGCGATTTTCAGCGACCTGAATCTTACCATCAACGATGGAGAGATCATCGGGATCATCGGTCCATCCGGCACGGGGAAATCCGTGTTTCTGCGCACATTGATGATGCTGGAAAAGCCGGACGGCGGACGTATTTTTCTTGATGACCACGAACTGACCAATCATGGAAGCAATCTGGATGAGGCGCGCAAAAAGATCGGCATGGTGTTCCAGAGCTTTAACCTTTTCGAGCATATGAGCGTAATTGAAAACGTCATGTCCGGTCAGGTGCATTTGCAGGGCATCGCGCCGGAACAGGCTTATGAGGAATCCATGCGCCTGATCAAAACCGTGGGGCTTTCCGACAAAGCCTTCGCATATCCCGACAAGCTTTCCGGAGGGCAGAAGCAGCGTGCCGCCATTGCCAGAACGCTGGCCATGAAGCCGGAGATCATTCTGCTGGACGAACCCACCAGCGAACTTGACCCCATGATGCGCGGCGAGGTTACGGCGGTGATCCGCATGATGGCCGCAGCGGGGCATACCATGGTCATCACAACGCACGAGATGGAGCTTGTCCGGCAGATCTGCACGCGCGTTCTGTTTTTTTGCGACGGCGGCATTTTTGAAGAGGGAACGCCGGAGAAAATCCTTGACAATCCAAAGAATGCGGAGACGCGCCGCTTTGTCCGCGCGCTGCGCGTGTTGGAATTTGACGTTGATTCCAAGGATTTTGACTTTATCGGCATCCAGACAACAATCGCCGAATTTGCCTACCGCAACGGTGTGCCGAAAAAAATCAACGACAGACTTCTTTCTATCATGGAAGAGCTTTTCCAGATGGTCATCATTCAGCCGGAAGAGCAGAATAAGATGCACATTGCGTTTGAATTCAACGATAAGGAATCGTCGTTGAACGGTCAGGTGCGTTTTTCCGGGCCGATCGTGGACCCGGACGATCCGATGTATTTCTTTTCGTGGCCGATTATTGTCAAGCGAGCAACCGAGGTGAAGACCGAGGCAATCAGCGACGGTGATTATACGAACAGTGTTTCCATCACGATCTGCTGATTCTTCGGCGATATACAGTATGGGCCGGACGGCGCAGATGTTGGAGCTGAGTCAAAATGAATTCAAGTTTTCCGTACAGTAATATAGCGGAAGTTTTTGTCGCAGACGGCGTCGGCATTCTGCTGCTTTTCTTCCTGATCCACACCAGAAAACGCAATCACGAATACGAGCGCTACGGTGAGCATTATTTCAGTGCCATGCTCTCTTTGACACTGACGGCCTGCTTCATCGAAGCACTGACCTTTGTGATCGACGGACAGAGCTTTCCTCTGGCGAGGGAATTGTCGTTTGTAATGAATGCCTATTCGTTCTTTGCTTCGATCTTTGTCGGATATCTGTGGTGTCTTTATACGGAATTCCGGATGTATCACAATTTACCGCGTCTGCATAAGCAGAAAAAATGGCTTGCGATTCCGCTTGTTGTGGACGGAGCGCTGATCCTGCTGAACTTCTTCTTTAACGGGCTTGTGTTCAGCATTTCTCCGGAAAATGTCTACGCCCGCGGGACCATGATGCCGCTGATGTATGTGGCGCTGTTTTTCTATATGCTTTACAGCATCGGTACGGTGCATAGGGCGAAGCTCCGCGGAATTGCCGCAAGGTTTTATCCGGTATTCTATTTCGTGCTGCCCTGCATCGCAGGAACTGTTGTGCAGGGACTGGCCTACGGTATCACGACAGGGTGGCTCGGCGTTTCAATCGCAGTCCTGTTCGTATATATCCAGCTTCAGAGCATGGACTCCTATTCAGATGCGCTTTCCGGACTGTTCAATCGAAGATATATGGATTACCTCCTTGATGCGGTCAACGATGAGAGGAATACGCAGCTTTACGGACTGATGATCGATATCAATGAATTCAAGCAGATCAATGATCAGTTCGGACATATCTGCGGCGATGATGTGATTCGTTCGCTCGGAATCATTCTGCTTGAGTCGATCCCCAATGACGCCGCCGCGATCCGCTATGCGGGAGACGAGTTCATTGTACTGCTCCGCGATGGGACGGAGGATGACGTTTTGTCGCTGATGTCAAGGATCAACGAACGGATCGATGCGCAGAATCGGGAGGGGAAGCGCGCATTTCAGTTTTCCATTTCCGCAGGCTACAGCCGCTTCGATACCGAAAAGC
>JAZQNZ010000143.1:0-2178 GCA_045627665.1 Oscillospiraceae bacterium | reverse complement strand
CTCTGCATACAGGGCCATATCAGCTTTTGCTGATATGGCATCGTAGGAAACACCCAGCAGACTCTGCGTATTAACGAGGCAGTAGTCGGATAGTCTCTGCCGCTGTCCCCGCGCCACAGGGCGCCGCTGCGGTGGAAGCTGTAGGGGACGGCGTCCTCGACGTCCCGCTTTTTCGTTTCGGGCCGTCCGGGAGGCCGGCCCCTACATAGAAAACCGTAGGGCGCGACGACCCCGGCGCGCCGCATTTTTCAATCACCACCGCATCAGCGCCGGAGCGGCGAAACCCACCCAAAAATACCATCAGGAGGAAATCACTATGCCTCAATCTCCCTCTGCCTGTCTGGACACCACGCCGGAGGCCGTCGCCAAGGTCGTGCTGTTCCCCGGCGATCCCCTCCGCGCAAAAGTCCTCGCGGAGACGTATCTTGAAAACGCGGAGTGCTTCAACACCATCCGCGGGATGTTCGGCTACACCGGCTTTTACAACGGCCGCCGCATCTCCGTCATGGGCAGCGGCATGGGCATCCCCTCCGCGACGATCTACGCCCACGAGCTCTACACGCTTTACGGCGTTGAGAGCATCATCCGCATCGGAACGGCGGGCGCGCTCGCCGACGATGTGTCCGTCCGCGACCTCGTCATTGCCATGACCGCCTCGACGAACTCCGCCTTCTGCTCGCAGTACGAATTCCCCGGCACGCTGGCGCCCGCGGCGGATTTTGAGCTGCTGCGCAGCGCGGTACAGAACGCCGAAGCGGAGGAGCTGCCCTTCCACGTCGGCAGCATCCTCACCACGGACAGCTTCTACGACTACGCCGGCACGCTGAATCAGAAAGCGCACAGCTTCGGTATGCTCGCCGTCGATATGGAGACCGCCGGCATCTACTGGGAGGCGGCCGCCTGCCGGAAGCGCGCACTCAGCATCCTGACCGTGTCGAACCACATCCTCACCGGCGAGGAGAGCCCTGCGGAGGAGCGCCAGAACGCCTTTACCGACATGATGCGCGTTGCGCTGGAAACGGCGTGGGAGTTCGCCGCAGAATAAGCAAAGAAAACTATTGATATACAGGAGAGACGAACCATGATTCGGTTTTATAACGGAAAGCTGCTTGCCATGAACGGCGGCATGGACATCACCTGCGACGAGGTCTGGACGGACGGCGACAAGATCTGCTACGTCGGCCCGAAAAAGGCGGAGACGCCCGCCTTTGAGCGGGAGATCGACCTTCACGGCAACCTGCTGATGCCCGGCTTCAAAAACGCCCACACCCACTCCGCCATGACCTTCTGCCGCTCCCTTGCCGACGATCTGCCGCTACAGCCCTGGCTGTTTGACGTCATTTTCCCTCTGGAGGCCAAGCTGACGCCCGAGCGCGTTTACAAGTTTTCGCGCCTTGCATTTCTCGAATATCTCTCCGGCGGCACGACCGCTGCCTTTGATATGTACTTCTACCGCAAGCTCAATGCGCAGGCGGCGGCGGACAGCGGCTTCCGCTATGTCATCTGCGGGATGAACTGCCCCGCGGAGCAGGCGGAGGACGAATATCAGTTCTGCAGCTCGCTCAGCCCGCTCGTCACCTTCACCGCCGGCATCCATGCAGAATACACCACCGGCGTTGACGAGATGGAGATTATCCTCGACCTGCTCCGCCGCCACAAGCTGCCCTTCTTCACCCACATCTCCGAGACGCAGAACGAGGTGGACGAGTGCATCAAGCGCCACGGCATGACGCCGACGGAGCTTTACGAATCCCTCGGTATGTTCGAGTACGGCGGCGGCGGTTATCACTGCACCTTCCTGACCGACAACGACATCGAGATCTTCAAGAAGCACGATCTCTCCGTCGTGACCTGCCCCGCCAGCAACGCCAAGCTTGCCAGCGGCATCGCGCCCCTGACGCGGTATATGGACGAGGGGCTCAGCCTCGCCATCGGCACCGACGGCCCGAGCAGCAACAACGGTCTTGATATGTTCCGCGAGATGTATCTCGCCTGCGTCCTGCAGAAGGTCAAAAACATGGACGCGGCGGCCTGCAACGCGGAAAAGATCCTCTATGCCGCCACAGCAGGCGGCGCAAAGGCCATGGGTCTAACCGACTGCGACTGCATCGCGCCCGGAAAGCAGGCGGATATGATCGTCATCGACCTCGACCGTCCGAGTATGCGTCCGATCATCAA
>JAZQNZ010000142.1:0-4308 GCA_045627665.1 Oscillospiraceae bacterium | reverse complement strand
TAATATAGGAGATCTCCCCCATGATGAGGTTGCTGCCGAAGTTGTAGACAACGGCAAGCCCGATGTTGAGCATCAGGATAAACGGCAGCACGGTGGATTCCAGCGTCAAGAGCATTGCTGCCGTGGCTAAAATCACAGCCAGCGCGACAAAGATGGGCAGTTCGTGATTGACGAGGTCTTTCGTGTCCTTGATGACCACGGAGAAGCGCGCGAGGAAACACTTTTCGTTGCAGAGCTTTCGGATGCTGTCGATGGCGTTCATCGTTTCCTCCGACGCGCCCGCCTTGTCGTACTGAATGATCATCATGGTGCCCTGACCGGAGAAAAAGATGTCGCGAAAGCTTTCGGGGATCATGGAAACGGGCAGCTGCACGCCGACAAGGTTGCTCAGCCACACGGCGTTGGACACGCCCGGAACGTCCTTGATGGCGTTGATGAGATCGTTGGTGTAGCCGGCGGGCATATCCTCAACGATGAGCATACTGGTCGCCGCCATGTGGAACGGTTCCTCCAGAAGATCCATTCCCTGTGTGGCGGGCAGCTCATCGGGCAGATAAGTTAGAATATCATAGTTGACGCGCGTAGCAACGAAGCAGAGGATCGCCGGAATGACCGCCAATGCAGCAATCATCGCGACGAGCTTTGGCTTGCGTGTCAGAATGCGGGCAATTTTTTCGATCATCGTTTTTGCCCCCTGTCAGCGGAAAATGCCGGTAATGGCAGCCCAGAAGTCTTTGAACATCTGCGCCACGCGCTGGGAGAAGGTCGTTTCCGCCGCCTCCTGAATTTTGATCTCCTCAGCGGACGGCTCGGCGGTCTTGATCTCCTGTGTGCGGATCAGTACCTGAATGCTGGTGGGGGAAGGGTTGCGGTTGTCGGTGAGCGACTGCGGCGCGGCGTTCGCGTCGATGAGCAGGAGGTTGTTCGCCTCGCCCGTGTATTCGTTCCAGAGATCCTCGATGATGTCGCCGACATTGTTCTTGGCGGACTTCACGCTGCCGGTAGTGCCAAGACTTTTTGCGGTAGCGCGCAATGAGTCGGCAAGCCCTTCAAGCGTCTTTTCCGTGCCGGAATCGAGCGGTTCACCGGCGGTTTTGAGCAGATCGCGCAGCGAAGTAAGGAGACTATGCGTGTCCGTTACGTTGGTCATCAGCGAGGTAACGGCGGTTTTAGCATCGGACAGTGTCTTTTGCAGATCGGCGGCATAAGTATTGACCGCATCGCCAAAATCATCCACGGTGTCCAGCACATCGCTCAACGCATCAAGCAGGTCAGCGCCCAAGCTGTCTAAATCGGCCAAATTACTGATCACGCTGTCGATGTGCATGGGCAGGCTGCTCAAATCGCCGTTTGATCCCTCCGCTGCAATCATATCACAAAGCTCCTCCGGACCGGAACTCAAGCAGTCTTTTTGCAGTTCGCTTACGGTCTTCCCGTAAACGGGAACATCCTCACTGCCTACCTGAATCTTCAACTCCGTGACCAGCGGCAGAAATTCGTTAATATCCGCCTTGACCTTTTCTGCAAATTCTTTGAGATTCCTGATGTCTGACGCAGAAGCGCCGGTGCTGCTGCAAATGCGGTACAGACAGGATTGCAGACCGTCCAGATCACCCTTGAAATCCTCAAGTTGTCCCTGCAGATCATGCAAAGTGCTATTGATGTTATCGAGTGTGTCGTTCAACGCCTTGAAATCGCTCTTCCCATGGGAAAGGATGCTGCGCGCCGTGTTCAGCTCGTCAAGACCGTTTGCAGTCGCATTGAGGTTTCCACTGATGCTGTCCACGGAATTAAGCAGCGCATCAAGACTGTCGGAGAGCTTGCGGTAGTTCTTCTCAATGTCGTCCTTGCGCTCGGAGAGCTTGGAAATTTCCGAGAGCTGCGAGAGCGTGGCGGGTACCATCAGGAACGTCATACCGTCAAAGGAAAAGTTGTCAGAGCCGACGCGGATGGAGAAATGCTGCTCCTCGCCCGGCAGAACGACAAACAGCACCGCACGCAGATTGCCGATAAGCTGGATCTGTGCGCCCTCCGCCTCCAGCGAGAGAATATCGTCCTGGTTGAAGATCGCCATCGCCTCAAGTGTATAGTTGTTGCGGGCATATTCACCGGTCGCTTTGTTGGGCACGGCGTCGAAGAAGATTTCAACAATACCGGTCTTTCCGGCAAGCTCCTCCGCCTTGGTCGGTACGCCGTTGAGGGTATAATGCATCGAGAGCTTCCACGGCAGTGTCTCAAACGGTGCCGCTGTTTTTCCCTCAAAATAGAAATGCGAGGGCGCACCGGCAAAATCGAACGTCGTACAGCCGTCGGTGGTATGCGGGAGCGTACCGTCCGTCAGATTGATGACCTCATCATAAGCGCCGTAGTCCGTCAGCGAGGCGGCGCCGTTCATGACGTAGCTTTTTACCACGCTGCCCTCGGTCAGATTGCCGTAATAGTCGGTGGTAGCATAGTAAGCTTCGTCATAGGTCGCCTCCACGCCGTTTCCTATCGTCTCCGCTGCCGAGGCAGGGATAATGCAGGCGGTGGAGAGTACAGCGGCGGCAAGCAGACCGGAAAAACTGCGGATACCCAGCGTGCGAGTGGTTTTCAATGCGAATTCCTCCTATCAGATTATTAACAAATGTTGATAATTAAAAATTGGTTGACTTTTGGAACGTAGTTGATTATAGTAAAGGGCGAAAACACGGTCAATAGACAAATGGGGTCGATTGCCCAAAAGGAGCGAGAGTATTCTATGAAAGTCAAGGAAGAAAATCTGATGGAAACCCTGCGTCAAGGTCTGCGTGAGGAGGATCGCCGTGTGCGCCGTTCGCGCAAAATGCTCAAGCAGGGATTGCTGGAGCTGATGAAGTGCAAGCATTTTTCGGAAATCTCCGTGCGGGACATCACCGATCTTGTGGACATGAACCGCGGCACGTTTTACCTGCACTACACCGGCACGGCAGACCTACTCAAAAGCATTGAGGATGATATGGAGGCGGAGATTCAGGCGGTCGTGGATACGCACATCGGCGAAGCAGAACAAAAAAATACGCTCCGCCCGGTCTTCGAACCGATCCTCGATTTTATCGTCGAGCATCGCGAAACCTGCGAGAGCTTGTTCTATAACAATGAAGTCAGCGGTTTTTTTGAGCGCCTCGAAGCTTTATGCCGCAAAAACGGCAGAGAGGTCGTTCGTCTGCGGTACCCGTCCGTTGCTGAGGCGCGGATGCCGTATCTGCTCAGCTCGGTGACCTACGGATTGATCGGGGTGCTGAAAACATGGTTTGAGCGGGGCATGGATCTTCCGAAAACAGAGATTTTGCAAATGGCGGAGCGCCTGCTCGACGGTGCGGCAGCGCAGATGATGTGAGGAGGCGGTCTGTGTGGCGCAATCAGCGCGTGAAGCTATTAAAAAAGCGTTTGTGGAGCTGCTTGAGGAATATCCGATCAAGAGCATCACGGTGAGGGACATCGTCGAGCGCTGCGGTGTCAACCGAAACTCCTTTTACTATCATTTTCAAGATATTCCGGCATTGGCAGAAGAAATCATCATGGATGATGCCAATGTAATCATTCAGAAATATCCGACGATCAGCTCGATAGAGGAAGGCTTTGACGCCGTGATCGAGTTCGCCATGGCGCATCGGAAAGCAGTACTTCATATTTACAATTCTGCAGACCGGGCTATCATAGAACGTTATCTTTGGCAGATCTGCGAATATGTAGTTGCAAGCTATCTGAACAATGGCGTTACGGATCGAGGCATCCGAAAGGAAGACAAGGAAATCATTGTGAGTTATTATGAAAGTCTGTGTTTCGGACAGGCAATTCGCTGGATGGAGAATGGAATGACGGAGGATATCCGCGCCCCCTTCAAGCGTCTTTGTACGCTTCGGCGCGGTATGCCTGAGGAAATGATCCGTCGCGCCAAAGAGGATGCTGCATGGTGATGCTTTAACCTATATTAAAACATCTAATTTAGGGGAATAATTAGTTAGCTGCATCACCAACACCCATTAAAACAGTATCATATTAAGTCAGGCAGTATTTTATTTAACGGCGTTTAATTATATTTGGCGTATTAAATCCGAATTTATCGAGCAGAAAGTAAATGTTGTCATAATGCCGCCGGAGCGAAAAAGTACCCAGCCCATTCAAAACGGGCTGGGTACTTTTTGTTGGGTGTCAAAAGCGTTAACTTAATGACATTGCCGGTAACGGACGACCTTTTCTCATTCTGCATCGGCTATCACAATAATATCACGGTTTAGTTTTTACACAAGAACATTGCAATCAAGGTTCACACAGACTTCGCATTTG
>JAZQNZ010000141.1:0-5563 GCA_045627665.1 Oscillospiraceae bacterium | reverse complement strand
TCGCCGTAAAAATCGAACAGCATGGTACGCATGAGCGTATCGTCCAAGCCATACCACACCCTTTCCGCTTTTTCACGCTGGTCATTATAACGCGCCTCGCGTCCGCTGTCAAGTATTTTTCTTTTACACCCGTTTCTGAATATTCACCCACGTTTTGGGAAAACTGTCAGGCAGGAAAAATAATCAGATCGGGAGAATCGCGCCATGAAATATGAGAAGCAGGGACTTTACATTGACGAAGCGCATCTGGAGGCCTTTGCGGAAAACTATGCAAGGAGTATCCGTCCGGATAACGCCGTTTCCGGGCACGCCTGCGCCGCGGAGCTGCGCCGCAATCTGCGTCATCTGGAAGCGCAGCATGACGCGCTCGCGCTGAAATGGTCTGACATTTCATCCATGCCGGGCGCGGTACGATGGCTTTTGGACAACCACTGGATGCTGCGCCGCGAAGGGACTGCAGCGGCATCGCAGCTTTCCGGGGCGCAGCAGCTTCGGAGCGCTCCGGGCGGAACCGTCCTGCAGTTGATGTGTGAAACGCTTTTGCGCACGGGACGCTGCAGCGTTACCAAAGAGCGGATCATTCTGTTTCTGCGCGGATTCCAGAAAACGATGATTCTGGAGCGCGACGAGCTTTCCTGTCTCCCGGCAGCGCTGTGCGCCGCCGTTGTAGCAGCGGCGGACAGGCTGTATGCGCGTCTGTCCGCCGGCGATGAGGACAGCGGCGACGAGGCGGAAGCGGCGCATCTGTTCACGTCTCTGCGCGAGCTCAGTCTGACCGACCTCGGCAAAGTGATCGAGGCCGCCGATATCGTCGAACAGACGCTTCGCACCGACCCAGCAGGGATTTATCCGCGTATGTCCGACAAAAGCCGCGCGCACTACCGTGCCGCGCTTGCAGCGCTTGCGCGGAAATTCGGTATGCCTGAACACACGGCAGTACGAAAAGTCCTGAAGCTGTCAGAGCAGGCCGACGACGAGAAGCAGCGGCACGTCGGCTGGTGGCTGCTTGTCAGGCCGCTGGGGGCAAAAAAGCGTGGGCGCGCCGGCGGAGGTTACATTGCATCCAATGTGCTTTTGACGCTGGTTGTTTCTCTTTTTCTGGCATTTTATTTTCAAACCGCAAGGGTTTTCTTTCTTCTGCTCCTCCCTGTATCTGAAATGATCGGTCATACGATCGACTTTATCCTTCTGCGCACTTCCAAACCGGCTTACGTTCCCCGGCTTGACCTGAAAAGCGGCGTTCCACCGGAGGGACGAACACTCTGCGCGGTCTGTACGCTTCTGACCGACGCGGAAAGCGTACGGGAGCAGATCGATGCACTGGAGGACGCCATGCTGCTCAACCGAGAAGCCGGAAAAGAGCTTCGGTACGCACTGCTGGCCGATCTGCCGGACGCTGCGCAGGCCGAACCGACCGCCGCAGAGCAGGCAGCGCTGGAGGCGGCTGCGCGCGACATAGAAACGCTCAATGTGCGATACGGCGGCGGCTTTTATCTGCTGGAGCGAAAACGCACCCCGAACCGCGACGGACGTATGTGCGGCTGGGAGCGAAAGCGCGGTGCGCTTCTGGAAACGATGCGGTTTCTGCGCGATCAAAGCTCCGGCATCACGGTGGCCGCAGGGGATGCGCACGCGCTCGCAGGAACGCGCTATCTGCTGGTACTGGACTCCGACACGCGAATGCGCGCAGGCGCAGCACGCGAGATGATCGGTGCAATGCTCCACCCGCTGAATGCTCCGGTTTTCGGCAGCGACGGCATTGTGGTGTCGGGATATGGGATGCTGGCGCCGCGGCTCGGCGTACAGCTTGCATCCGCCGGTCAGAGCGATTTCTCCCGCATCTTCGCCGGGCAGGGCGGTATGGACCCTTACGGCAGCGTATGCAGCGAATTATTTATGGATCATTACGGACGGAGCAGTTTTTCCGGCAAGGGCATCCTCGACATTGACGCATACCTGCGGTGTATGGGAGAACGCGTTCCGGAAAACACGATGCTCTCCCACGACGCCATTGAGGGCAGCTTTCTGCGCTGCGGCTATATCGGCGATGTTGAATTTCTTGACAGCTTTCCCGTCAGCGTGCTCTCCTGGCTGCATCGCCAGGAACGCTGGATTCGCGGCGACTGGCAAAATCTTCCGTGGCTGATCGGCAAGCGCGGGCGCGCACTTCCGCAGCTTGAAACATGGAAGCTCTTCTGCTCCGTGCGCCGCTCGCTCGTCCCCGTCTCCACGGTTACCGCGCTCGTATTCGGATTTTTTACAAAAAACTCCGGGATCGCACTCGCTGCCGTTGCGGCGCTGCTTGCGCTGCTGTCGGAGCTGTTTATTTCCCTGGCGGAAGGTGCGCTGCGGCGCGATGAGGAGCGCGGGATACGATACCGCTCCGCGCTGTTTGTCGGAATCGGCGGGGCGCTCGTCAGAACGCTGCTTCGGCTGATCCTCCTGCCCGCAGAGGCGTGGTTCAGCCTCGGTGCAGCCGTCCGCGCGCTCTGGCGCATGATCGTCTCCAAAAAGAAAATGCTTCAGTGGCAGACTGCCGCGCAGAGCGACAGGCACCGCCGCGGGCTGCTGCAGGTTTACCGTGAGCTCTGGGCGGCGTCTGCGCTCGGCGCAGCGCTGATCCTGCTGGCGCCTGCCGTAATCGGCAAGGCAGCCGGCGTTCTGTGGCTGCTCTCGCCCCTCTGCGCACGTCTGCTGAGTCTGCCGGCTGCGGCGCCGCTGAAGATCACGGGGTCGGATCGGGCATATCTGCGCGCCGCCGCTTCGGATACCTGGCAGTATTTTGATCGCTTCTTGACCGAAGAGGATCACTGGCTGCCGCCCGATAATTTTCAGGCGCGCCCGCCTGCCGGCCTTGCACGGCGCACTTCGCCGACGAACATCGGTCTTGCGCTGCTCAGCATCGTTTCCGCGATGGATCTCGGCATCCTTGCGCCTGAGGACGGGATCGCGCGGATCGAAAAAATGCTTTCCACGCTTGAACGTCTGCCGAAATGGAACGGGCATCTTTATAACTGGTACAGCACGGAAACCTGCGCTCCGCTGAAACCGCGCTATGTCTCCACCGTGGACAGCGGCAACCTCTGTGCCTGCCTGATCGCGCTGAAAAATGCGCTGCTGGATTACGCTGCACCGCAGCTCGCCGGACGCGCCGGGGCATTGGCGGGCGCCATGGTGTTTACGCCGCTTTATGACAGCGAGCGCAAGCTTTTCTATATCGGCATGGATACGGAAAAGGGCGAGACCGGCGAAGCATGGTACGATCTGCTTGCAAGCGAGGCGCGGCTGACCGCTTATCTTGCGGCGGCGCGCGGCGATGTTCCGCAGGAATCGTGGCGTTCTCTCAGCCGTGCGCTGCTTCAGTATCGTGGATACCGCGGCATGGCAAGCTGGACCGGAACAATGTTTGAATATCTGATGCCGGAGCTGCTTCTTCCCCTGCAAAAAAACTCCCTTCTCTGGGAAAGCGCACGATATTGCCTTTTCGTTCAGCAAAAGCGTGTGCATGGGTTAAAGCTGCCCTGGGGCGTATCGGAAAGCGCCTTCCGTGCGCTTGATCCGGGCATGAGCTATCGCTATAAAGCGCACGGCTGCGCCCATCTTGCGCTGAAGCGCGGAATGGATGATGAGCTCGTGATCTCACCTTACAGCAGCTTTCTTGCACTCGCCGTACGGCCGCACGCGGCAATCAAAAACCTCCGGCGCCTTGATGCGCTCGGAATGCGGGGCGAGTTCGGCTTCTGGGAGGCGCTGGACTGCACGCCCGGCCGCGCCGTTCAGACTTCGTCTCAGATCGTTTACTGCGTCATGGCGCATCACGCCGGGATGAGTCTGATCGCGGACGCAAATCTGCTGACGGACGGCGCTCTGCGCCGAAGATTTCTCGCAGAGCCGTCTCTGCGCGCATACAGCGGATTTCTGGAAGAGCGGGTACCCGTCGGCGGAACGGTTCTGAAAACAGCCGGTGCAGAGCGCCGCCGCCCGCCTCAGGTTGACTCCACCGCGTTTTCGCTCTCCGGCACCGATACGGATTTTTGCAGACCGCAGTGCTGCCTTCTTGCAAGCCAAACCTATTCTCTTCTTGTCACGGAATCCGGCATCACGCGGGCGCGTTGGGGCCAGATTGCACCGTATCTCGCGCCGGATTCTCCGTTGAACCCGGAAAAGGGCATTGAAATTTTTGTCCAGCGTGACGGCCGCGCCTGTTCCCTGCTGCCGGATGCTTATGCGCCGAAGCCAGCAGATTACGCCTGGCATTTCACCACCTCCGCCGCTTCGATTACCGCAGAATACGGAGAGTTTGACGCGCTGTGCAGCGTATCCGCTGCGGAAAACGACGTCGGTGAACTGCGGCACTGCGTTTTGCGCAATCGCACAGCCGTGCCGATGAATTTGGAGCTGTGCCTGCGATTCCGTCCGCTCCTTGCGCGGGAAGCGGACTGGCAATCGCATCCGGCTTTCTGTGCGCTCGGTCTTTCTGCACGGGAAAAGGACGGCTGTCTCCTGATCCGTCGCATCGCGCGCGGGCAGACGCGGGATATGTGGATGTGCCTTGCGCCGACGCGTCGCTGCAGCTTTGATCTGGCCCCCGGTGCGGACACCGGGCGATATTTCGCGCAGCATCCCGCCGGGCCGGATGAATACTTTATGACGGAGCCGATGGTCACGGCTGTCTGCGCCCTCGCCATCGAGCCGAACGAAAGCGCGGAATTTGATTTTGCCATTGCACTCGCATACGATATGGAGTCCGCGCTCGCAGGAGCGAAAAGCATTCTGAAATCAAAGGCTGCCGCCGACCTGCCGCGTGCCGCCGCCACGGTGATCGGAATGGACAGCGCGGATATCGCCGCCGCCTATGCGCTGCTTACGGAGCTGGCGTTCCCCAGTATGCATACAAGGCCGGTTTCCAGAGAAGCGCTCTGGGCGTTCGGGATCTCGGGCGATGATCCGATCATATCGGCGCACTACGAAAGCAGCGACGAGCTTGCAGTCGCAAAGAAGCTGATCGACCGTCACCTCTTTCTCTGCGGCTGCGGCTGCGACTTTGATCTTGTCTTTCTCGCGGACGACGGAGGCGGCTACCACCGTCCGCTTCACACCGCGCTCAGCGATGCGCTCTGGCGCAGAGGCGGCGAGGTCCTGCGCGGCGCAAAGGGCGGCGTTCACATTCTGGAGCGTGAGCAGGCATCTGTCACCATTGACAGCGCCGCCGCACGCATTCTCGCGCCGCTCTCCGACGCACAGCCGACCCGGCAGCGCAGCACCGATTGGCGTGCCGCAGTTCCGGCACCGCTCGCATTCCCTCAGCTTGCGCAGGTTCAGTATGAATGGGCAGAGGGTGCATTCAGATTTCACTCCTCCCGTTCCCTTCCGCCGCGCGCATGGATGTGTCCGCTCACAAACGGGCGCTTCGGCTATCTTGCGTCCGACTGCGGAACCGGGCATCTGTGGGACGGAAATGCGCGGGAGATGCAGCTTTCGCCGTGGCAGGGCCGCCCCTACGCCGTCACCGGGCCGGAAACAATCCTGCTGCAAACTGGTCAAACCCTCACCAGCCTGTTTG
>JAZQNZ010000140.1:0-2309 GCA_045627665.1 Oscillospiraceae bacterium | reverse complement strand
ATGCGCGCCGCGCAGGAAAACCCGGAAGCCTACCGCGATCTGGTCGTCCGCATCGCAGGCTACTCCGCATACTTTGTGGAGCTTTCCAGAGACTGCCAGAACGACGTGATCTCCAGAAACGAAAACCGCCTGTGATGAGTTGAGCAACGCCTTTCTCCCGAATATAAAATGAAAACCCGCTGCAAATTCTGCAGCGGGTTTTTTCAGCGTGTTTGCATCGGCGCGAACGCCGGAAATATCCATCCGGTAAAGCTTTTCTGTCCTGCGGACGCCGCGTTATTTCTGACTGCCGCGGTCCCAAAGTCTGCCTTCGTCCAGACCCCAGATCCTATACAGCTCGTTGTAGAAGGGCGGTCTCCTGAAATCGTACTCCATCTCCATCTGCATATCCCTGTAGCCGAGTCTGCGGCCCTTGAGGAACTCGCAGCCTTCGAGCAGATCGTCGATTTTGGAAACGGGCATTCCCAGAATGATCTCGTGTCTGTCGGACAGCGCGCGCTCCTGATCGCCGGGGTCCGGGATCGCAACGGTGTAGTCGCCGGTAATCATGGACTTGACCAGCGTGTACACGCAGGAATCGATGGGATCGAGGGAAACATCCAGCATCTTTCCGGTCTTGTACTTGATCGCCCAGGTGAGCGTCCGAAGCTGGAAGTTATCGTCGCAGTTGATGAGCAGCACGTCGGGCTCATAGTCAACGGTGGAAGCGGGGCCGACGAGCACGCCGCAGTATTTGCCCTCAGGCAGACGCGGAAAATGCGCAAAAAACCTGTTCGCTTCGTCCATATCCGCAATGCCGAGATTCCGCACAACGGCGCCGAAGGAGTCGGTGCCGGGATTGCATTCCACGTAACCCAGCGCCACCAGCGGCGCCCAGCACCACTCGGTCTGCTTGGTCGTGTAAATGGTTTTTCTCTGACGCTTTGCCAGCGCAAAGGCCTGACACAGCGACAGATGACCGAGCTGCTCGGAGGCGCGGATGGCGTAGTCGGGAACCTGCGCCTCGTCGGTGATGAATTTGACGGCCTGAATCTCCAGCTTGAGGGTAAGGAACGCCTTTATCTCATTTGCAAAATTGTTTACTTTTGTCATGATGCTTTTTCCTCTGTTTCGGATATTTTATACCGTTGCGGAAGCTGCGCGCCTCCGGCTCAAAATAGTACGGAACCATATTCGGCCCGCGCCGTTTGTGAGAAAATCAAATGTTGTGCGCCGCGCAAATCAGCCGCGCGTCCTTTTTTCTCCGTTCCAGCCGACGGGATCGCGGCCGGCGCGCACCATAATGAGCTGACCGGCAATGCTCACGGCAATTTCCTCCGGCGTTTCCGCTCCGATGTTCAGCCCGACGGGTGCATATACATTGGAAAAATCGTCCTCGGTGAAACCCATCGCCTGCAGCTTTTCCTTGACTGCGTCCTGCTTTTTTGCGCTTCCGATGACGCCGATATAGCGGGCAGGCGTTGCCATCATCGCGCTTTGCGCAGCAAGATCATTCTGATGCCCCCGCGTCATAATGCAGACATAATCATTTCCGGTGATTTCTTTTTGCAGCGACGAGAGATCGTTCATGTCCACCAGGCGGGTCTCCTCTACGCCGGGGAAAAGCTCCGGCTTCGCAAAATCGGGGCGGTCTTCCACAACAACGCAGCGGAAATTGACCGCCGCAAGCGCGGGAACCAGTGCCTGCGCCACATGCCCGCCGCCGAAGATATAGACCTTTCCGGGCTTCTGAAGCTCTTCACAGTAAAAGCTTTCTCCGTCGATTTCAACCGTCCGCGGTTTCCCGGAAAGCCCGGAAATCACGGCTTCCGGCAGCGCCGCTCCGAACAGTCCGCTTTGTTCGCTGTAAACGCTCATCGCGCCGCTCTGCCCCTCTGTCACGTTGCAGATGAGCCAGAAATGTTCGCCGCGCGCAAAGCAGGTCTCGATCCGTTCCGTCAGATCAAGCATCTGCGCATCGCCGGCAGAGCAGAATCGGAAGAACACATCCACCGCGCCGCCGCAGATCATGCCGATGTCAGCCACATCATCCGGGTGGAGCCGAAAATGCTCCAGCCGATCGGCCTGCTGCGTTTTCAGGATCTCGGCCGCCATCTGTTCGCTGCGGTATTCCACGATTCCGCCGCCGACCGTGCCGCACTCGTGCCCGTTTTCGCCGATCAGCATCCTTGCGCCGCTGCCGCGGGGCGTGGAGCCGGAGCTGGCCACGATCGTGACCAGAACAGCGTTTTTACCCCGCGCGATCAGCGCACGGAGCTTCTGAAACAGATTTCTCACAAGTCGCTCTCCCTTTTTCGTTCAGATACTGC
>JAZQNZ010000139.1:0-3546 GCA_045627665.1 Oscillospiraceae bacterium | reverse complement strand
AACGATCGGACTGATCAAGGGGATCGCAACCTATCGGCCGGATAAAAATGTGCGCCTTGCGACCTACGCGAGCCGGTGCATCGAGAATGAGGTGCTGATGTTTTTCCGAAGCCAGCGGCGCACGGCCGGGGAGCTGAGCCTTTCCGACAGCATCGACGGCGATTCCGAGGATGGGGGACTTTCGCTGATGGACGTCCTCTCGGAAGAAGACGATATGCTTGAAAACGTGAGTATGCAGGAGCTGCAGTCGCAGGTTCGCGCCTGCATCGACCGCGTTCTGGAGCCGCGCGAGGCGGAGATCATCCGACTGCGCTATGGCTTCGGCGGTAAGCCGCTGACCCAGCGTGAGGTTGCCGCAATGAGCGGGATCAGCCGCAGCTATGTATCGCGCATTGAGAAGAAAGCGCTGGAGAAGCTCCGCCGGGCGATGGAGGAGTGAGCGCTGCGCACAGAGAAAAATCGCGCCGCCCGAACATCCTTCCGATGCACGGGCGGCGCTGCATATGCGTTTTGTTATTTTTCGGCGCCGAGCTCACGTCCGAGCAGATACCCGAAGGTGAGGCAGGCACCGTAGTTTTCGCCGGGAATACGAAAATTATAACAGCCGGAATAAAAGTCCCCGATCATGGAGCCGAGGCAGTACAGACCCGGGATGGGACGGTCGTCGGCGTCACAGATGCGCAGATGCTCGTCCGTGCGCGGGCCGCCCAGCACGGAGAAGAAGAAGCGGTCGCTGAGCGAAGCACCGTAAAACGGCGCTTCGCGGATCTCCTGCAGATACTTCGGCGCTTTGTGAAAATCCTCGTCGCGTCCTGCACGGCAAAGCGCGTTGTAGCGCTCAATCTCTGCCATCGCGGTCTCCACGGGCAGACCGAGCTTTGCCAGCACCTCCTCCGGCGTGTCCGCCATGACCGCCTTGCCGCGGTCAAGCTGAAGCTGCCAGTTTGCCATGATCTCGTCATGCGTCATGTCGGGGCCGTCGCGCTGCCCGCCGTGGGCGCGCCAGCGGATCTCGTCGGCATAGTTGCTACCCCAGATGATATAGACTTTCCCGCCCGGCTCGCGCAGGGTGGTCATTGCGGTGTAGGCACCGTTCATGTCCTCGTTGCAGTAGCGCTTGCCGCGCGCATTGAGGCGCAGACCGCGGTGGGAGCCGTAGGGCAGATTGGAGCAGACGCGGCTGCCCTGCACCATGACGGCGCACGGCCACGTCCTCTGCCATGCAGCACCCGCCCACAGCGCCATGAGGTGTCCCTCCCCGCGGAACAGACCTCCGATGGAAAAGCCCGTGTCATAGTCTGCCGTGTCCTTTGCAAAGCCGTCGGCAAACTGGGGGCAGAAAAACTCCATCATCTCGCGGTTACGGGAAAAATCGCCCGTTGCGAGGACAACGCCGCGCTTTGCCGCGGCGCGGAGATAGCTCCCGTCCGCCTGCTGCGCGAGAACGGCGCTGACGCGGCCGCCGGATTTTTCGAGCTGCCTTGCGGGCACACCGTGCAGAACTCTGCCGCCCGCTTCAAGAAAGCTGTCCTCCAGCGCCTGAACTGCCAGTGTGATGCCGGCGCCCGCGCGCGTGATGCCGGCACCGACAAAGGCGTGGGTGCCGGGCGGCTGATAGGTGGGACTGTCGTGGTCGTCGTCATTGGCGTCCTCCAGCACAACGTCCACGCCCTTTGCGCGGACAACCTCCGTAACCCAGTTCATTGCCGCCTCACTGTTATTCATCAGACGGTAAAACTTCCGCTGATCGACCTGAAAGCCGCGCGCTTCCAGCTCGGCGAGTATGAATTTGTCCAGATCCTCTCTGGGCAGACCGTGCTCCGCCATGACCCTGCTGTATGCGGCGAAAACGCTGCCGCCGCGTCCGACAGGCTTTTTGCTTGCCGTGACGATCAGCACGTCCGCACCGGACTGCTGCGCCGACAGCGCGCAGCAGAGCCCTGCAAGTCCCTCGCCGACGACGACCACATCCGCCTCATAGTGCGCGGTGATCTCCGTCTCCGCAACGGGTGGCGGCGGGGTCAGAAAAGCGGGCGCGGGTTTCAGCTCAAGAATGGATTTCAGTTCCTGCATCGCAGATCCCTCCGTATTGTCATTCGTGTTCGTTCTTCATCAGTTTTCCGGCCTCGCCGCAACGTCCGCAATAGCTGCAAAAGCCGTCCGAAACGCAGGTGGGCGGCGCTTCGTGCGCGCGTTCGGCCGACGGGCTGCCCGGCGCGCTGTCCGGCAGGGGCGTATTCCATGATTGCCTTGCATCTCCGATGCGCATATCCGGTCACCTCACGGCGGTTGTCGTGTGTTAATCTGAAAAAAGCTGCCGCGTCTCTGTCGGATCACAAAGGCGCGGCATACCAGAATATTTTTCCCGCGCAGCCGACAGGCATCCTGCTGTACTTATATCTTAATAAAGGGGCGGGAATGTGTAAAGAGCAAAAAATCTTTCACGGGTGTCAGAAACGCCGACACCCGCGCGCCGACCGGCGCTACTCGCACTGCGGCAGCGTTGTGCGGGCGTATTCGATGAACTGACGAAACGCCTTGTTGTGGCGGATGGTGTCATTCCAGAGAATGCGAAGATAGCAGGGCTCCGCTTCGTCGATGGGGATGGTGACGATCTCCGGGTCGTTCTCCATGCTCTGCCGCGGCTTGATGCTGCTGCAAAGCCCGTCCCGGATCATCTGGCGCAGGAAGGACACCTGCAGCGTCATATAGCTGACGTTCGGCACAAGCCCGAACCGGGCAAACAGGCTCTTGACCTGATTTTCGCCCTGCTCCAGATGCGTGATGCCGACAAGCGGCTCGTTCCTGACCTCCGTGACGGAAACGCTTTTCCGCGAAGCCAGCGGGTGCTGCCGGCTGCAGCAGAAGGCGAGGGAGGAACGCTCTACATCAATATAGCCGATCCCGTCATGCTCAACGGGGGGACACAGCGCAATTTCGATGTCATAGTCGGGATTCAGCGTTTCGTTATCGAGAAACGCATCCTCCAGATCGGCCATGAGCAGATGCACATTGGGGTGCAGCGAACGGAAGTCGGAGATAAAGGGGAGACAGCAGCAGCGCGCCGTGTAGGAAAGTCCGATCCGGAGCTGCATATCCGCCTCGGAGTCCTCGTCGGAGCGAAGAGCCTCCAGCTCACTGTGCAGATTTGCGACGATGCGCTCGATTTTTTTACCCTTGTCGTAGAGAATCGTGCCGGCCTCCGTCAGAACGACACCGGTGGTGCTGCGATCAAAAAGGGCAACGCCGAATTCGTCCTCCAGCTCCTTTACGGCGCGGGAAACGGCGGGACGCGATACCACAAGCGCATCCGCTGCACGGGAAATGCTGCCGTATTTGCAGACGGCCAGCAGATATTCGATCTGATATAGCTTCATGCTCTATCCCGCCCTTGAAATAAGAATACTGCCGTGCGTAAAATGTACGCCCGGTGTAATGTTTTGCTTTCACCCCTGTATGATACTCTGATTCTGTTTTGATGTCAATGCTTTGTTACAGCAAAATCGTAAGGACGATTTTGAAGACAAATGCGGATATTGCTTGGAA
>JAZQNZ010000138.1:0-4000 GCA_045627665.1 Oscillospiraceae bacterium | reverse complement strand
CGCCATCGAGGTCAGCAAGCTCGCCTCCGCTTACAGTCAGGGCGGCCGGCTGGACGACTGGGATTTCCGCATCGTCCTGTCCTCCATCGCGCAGAGCACGGGCAACCACTGCTTCGTCACCCGGACGGACGGCACCATCCTCACCTGCTCGGACACGGAGCTGCGCTGCAGTCATATCGGCAGGTGCATTTCCCCGGACATTCTGGACGCGCTGAGCACCCGCGGTTACTACACCGCGCTGAGCCGCCTCGGCGGACTGTACGATTCCGCCCACTATGTTGCGGCGCTGCCGGTGTTTTCCGCCGCGGGGACGATCTCCGCCTACGTCTTTGTCGGGTCGGACGCTTCCGGACTCATTCAGGTCTGGAATTCGCTCATCAACATTTTCCTCGTCACGGCGATCTCCATCATGATTCTGGCGCTGGTTCTGGGCTTTTTCTCCTCCAAGGTGCGCGCAAAGCCCATTAACGAGATGGCGGACGCCGCGGTCAAGTTTGCCCACGGCGATTTCTCCGCCCGCGTCACGGTGGATGACCGCAGGGACGAGATCGGCGCGCTGGCCGCTTCGTTCAACCAGATGGCGGAATCTCTGGAGCAGTCCGAGCAGCGGCGCTCGGAGTTTATCGCAAACGTTGCCCACGAGCTGAAAACCCCCATGACGACGATCTCCGGCTTTGCCGACGGCATCCTTGACGGCACCATCCCCTATGAGCAGCAGGGCCGCTATCTGGAAACCATCTCCAGCGAAACCAAGCGACTCAACCGTCTCGTCCGCAGTATGCTCGACCTCAGCCGAATGCAGGGCGAGCCGCGCGCGGAGCTGTTCAAAAAGAGCTTTGACGCCGCGGAGCTTCTGGTGGAAACGCTTGTGCTGTTTGAGCCGAAGATCACCGCAAAATCGCTGGAGGTCAACGCCTCGCTCCCGGAGGACCCCATGCCCGTCCTCGGCGACAAGGACGCGATCAACCAGGTCATGTATAATCTGCTGGAAAATGCCGTAAAATTTTCTGAGCAGGGCAGTGCGCTGGACGTCGGCATCTTCAAGCAGAACGGAAAGGCCTATGTCTCCGTCAAAAACCACGGGCCGACCATCCCCGCCGAGGAGCTGCCCCTGATTTTCGACCGTTTCCACAAGACCGACAAATCCCGCTCCGTCAACCGCGACGGTTACGGCCTCGGCCTGTATATCGTCAAGACCATTCTCGGCAACCACGGCGAGGACATCGTCGTGACCAGTCAGGACGGCGCGACCGAATTCGTCTTTTCCCTGACGCTGAAGCAGAAATGAACGATACGAAATTGATGCATTTTATTTACATTTCATTTACTGCCAGTTCACAGATTGCAAACGGATTTCTGTTATCATAAACTTGTTCCGAGGGAGGCATCCTTTTCATGGATCAAACCGAACGCAGCGCATGGTATGACCAGACGCTGCCGCACGCCGGAGAATCTGCGCAGACGCAGCCTTCCGGCAATGCAAAGCCGCAGAAACCGCGCAGAAACAGGAAAGCTCTGCGCATCACGCTCATCATCATCGGTATTCTGATCGTTCTCGGCGCAGCGGTTTATTCCGCGATCACGACCTTCTCTTTCCGCTTTCACGCGAATGTGAACGGAAAGGAATATTCCGTCGGGACGCCTCCGGCGGAAACGCCCTCGCTGCCCGCGGGCAGTGAGCCCGGCGCTGACTATTCCGAGGACTACAAAGAATTTTTCAGCAAGTTCTTTATCTCGTCGGAGTCCGGGCTGAAGCCCAGCAGCATTCCGCGCGGGCAGACCGGCAATTTCACGCTGACGTCGGAGTCCGCTGCCGGCAGACAAAGTCTGACGCTGCAGGAGCTTTACTCCGACTGCATTGACTGCGTTGTCGGAATCCGCGCGACCGCGCCCGCTCTCGGCGGGTATTGCTGGGGCACGGGCATCGTCCTCAGTGAGGACGGCTATATCCTCACAAATCAGCACATCATCTCCGGAACAACCGCCGCAGAGGTGGTTTTGCCGGACGGCACATCGTACAGCGCGGTGCTGATCGGTGAGGACGAGACGACCGACCTTGCCGTTTTGCAGATCCACGCGAAGGGGCTGCACCCCGCCGTATTCGGCAGCAGCGACGAGCTGACCGTCGGCGACGAGGTTGCCGCCATCGGGAACCCGCTGACGGATAACCTCAGCGGCACGCTGACAAACGGCATCGTCTCCGCGATTGACCGCAACATCTACTCCTATACCAGCGGTAAGACCATGACGCTGATCCAGACCACCGCCGCCCTGAACGAGGGCAACTCCGGCGGGCCGCTGTTCAATATGTACGGTCAGGTCATCGGCGTGACCAACATGAAGATGGTGAACGGCCTTTCCCGCGTGCAGGTCGAGGGCATCGGCTTTGCCATTCCGAGCACGACCGCCAAGCAGGTCGTCGATCAGCTCATCACAAAGGGATACTGCTCCCGTCCGGGTCTGGGCATCACCGTCGGCGCGATCCCTGCCGACGCCGCAGCGCACTACGATCTGCCCGAAGGACTGTATATCACCAAAGTCTCCGAGAACAGCAGCGCGTATGCGCAGGGCGTTCGCCCCGGAGACGTGCTCATACAGGCGGACGGCGCCGACGTCCGCGAAACAAACGACGTTCTCACCATCCGCGACAGCCATGCCGTCGGCGACGAGATGCGTCTGACGGTTTACCGTGAGGGCAAAACGCTTGAGTTTGTCATCACGCTGGACGAGTACAGCACGCTGTACTGACCGTCCGAACATTCTTTTGATTCCTCTCTTTTCCATACTCCTCTCTTTGTATTCTCAACGAAATGCCGGGCCGGGCAAAACCGACCCGGTGTTTTGTTTTTGATTATAGTAAAGCAGCGGGCTGCAAAAACTGCGGCTCGCTGCTTCTTCATTTTAATATTATGCGAATTTTTCCCGTTCCTCTACCGCCAGCGCGTCGCAGCGGTTGTTGTATGCGTTATCGGCGTGGCCCGCGTCGTCGTCACGCTCGCACTCAGCGCAATTCGCAGGCAAATTGCGATAGAGCGCTCCCGTGCTCCTCCTTTTCCCCACCGAAACCGCTTCGCTGGGTTTCGTCGGGGGCCCCGGTCAAGGGCCGCGGGTCAGGCATATTTTTCCCGTTCCTCTACCGCCAGCGCGTCGCAGCGGTTGTTGTATGCGTTATCGGCGTGGCCCTTGACCCAGTGGTAGTGCATCTCGTGCTGTTCGGTCAGAGGAAGGAGGATCTCCCATAAGTCCACGTTCAGCGCGGGCTTTTTGTCGGACTTGATCCAGCCCTTTTTCCGCCAGCCCTGCGCCCAGCCGAGGGAAAGCGCGTCGATCACATACTTGCTGTCGCACCAGAGCTCGACGATGCAGGGCTCCTTCAGCGCCTGCAGACCGGAGATAACGCCGAGCAGCTCCATTCGGTTGTTGGTCGTCTGCGCCTCGCCGCCGGACAGCTCGCGCTCGATGTCCTTATATTTCAGGATCGCCGCCCAGCCGCCGGGGCCGGGGTTGCCGCTGCAGGCGCCGTCGGTGTAAATTGTGACAGTTTTCATTCTTTTCCCTCCGGGGGAGTGTTGCGCGCAGCGGCGCGCAAGATCACGCCGTTTTTTTGGAGAGTTTCGTCCCGCGGGACGAGTTACTTTCGCTGCGCGGCGAAAGTAACCAAAGGCGCGCCAAAGGGAGAACCGCTTCCGATGGCGGTTTTCCCTTTGGAAACCTATTCCACGCCGTCCAAGGGGGGCTGCGGCCCCCCGTTGTATTCCCCCGGGGAGCCGGGGACATAGGGTTGCTGTTCTATCGAGCCGCGTACGAAGTCGCGGCAGCTTGGCAGTTACGGAAGCTTGGCACCGGGCAGTACGACGCGCAACGTCGCCCACCGCACCGTTAGTCAGATATGCACCGGGGGTGTTTGTTAAGAGGGGGCGGCCATTAGAGCCCCCTCTTAACCGCACTTTTCTTTTGCCACTTCTTTTCGGGCGTCCGAAAAGAAATGGCGCGTCCCTTC
>JAZQNZ010000137.1:0-4913 GCA_045627665.1 Oscillospiraceae bacterium | reverse complement strand
GTCGGCGCCATCACCGAGGCGGGGCGTATGCTGCCGCCGGACGATGCGCCCGAAAAGATCCGTGACCGCATTTTCCGCCGTGAAGACGGTTCCCTGGCATTCCTGCTGCGGGACGGCGTATTCATCGCCGCGCAGGATATCTGCGAGGTGCAGCTTGCCAAGAGCGCGATCCGCGCCGGTGCGGAAACCCTGATGCAGCTTCAGGGCAAAACCGCGGAGGACATCACCGCGCTGGTGATCGCGGGCGGTTTCGGCAGCTTTATCAATAAGCGCAGCGCGCTCCATATCGGACTTTTGCCGCAGGTTGAGATCGTAAAGTTCCTTCATGTCGGCAATGCAGCCGGCGCGGGCGCGGCGCTCGCCCTGACCGACGAGGGCGAGGGAGTGCTGGAAGCATTTCATAAGAAATGCACGTATCTGGAGCTGTCGTCCTCGCATGAGTTTATGGAAAACTATGTTGACTACATGGCGTTCGGCGATGAATGAACGGTATGGAAACCATGCTTTATGAATGCCACGGCCATGTGATGATGGACGGGGCGGATTTCGCTGCGGCACGGCGCCGGCACGCAAACGGCGTGGATCTTTCAGCCGTGAAGGAAACGCTCGCGGCGCTGCAGCACGCAGGCGTCGGCTACTTCCGCGACGGCGGGGATGCGCTGGGCGTTTCCGCGGCCGCGGCGGATCTGGCGGCGGACTACGGCATCGAATATGTGACGCCTGTCTTTGCCATGCACAAAAAGGGCCGGTACGGCAGTATCGTCGGGAAAGCCTTCGAAACGCTCTCGGATTACCGCCGCCTTGTCGCGGAAGCGAAGGTAGCGGGCTGCGATTTTATCAAGCTGATGTTTTCCGGCATCATTACCTTTCAGAGATACGGAGAGCTGTCCTGCCCTGCGCTGGACGCAGCGGAAATCGCCGCGCTTGTGGACATTGCCCACGGCGAGGGGTTCCCCGTTATGGCGCACGTCAACGGCGCGGACGCTGTACGCGCCGCAGTCGCGGCGGGGACAGACAGCGTGGAGCACGGCTACTTTATGGATGAGGACTGCCTGCGCGCCCTTGCGGCCTCGCAGACGATCTGGGTCCCGACGATTGCGGCGACAGACGCCTTTATCGGCAGACCGGGGTTTGACAGTGCGGTCGCGGAAGAAACGGTGCGGCGGCAGAAGCGCGCTGTCGCGTATGCGGCGTCGCTGGGCGCAGTGATCGCTTCCGGATCGGATGCGGGCGCATCCGGCGTTCCCCACGGCGCCGGCGCCGAAACGGAGTACCGTCTGCTGTATGCGGCGGGGCTTTCGGAGGAACAACTGTCTGCGGGCAACGCTGCGCTGCGCGCCCGCTTCGGAGCGGGAGAGAGGAAAAAATGAAAACCGTTGTCATTGCCTGCAAAACCATAGAGGACGAGCTGAACCATGCGCTGCGGCGCACGGGTGCGGAGTATCCCGTTTTCTGGCTGGAATCGGGACTTCATAATGTTCCGCAGAAGCTGAAGGACGCGGTGTGTGATGCGCTTTTGAGCTCCGGCGCGGACAGAGCACTGCTTGCGATGGGGTTTTGCGGAAACGCGCTGCTCGGGCTGGAAACGCCGGTCGATGAGGTGATTTTCCCCCGCGTGGATGACTGCATTTCCCTGCTGCTGGGCTCGGTGAAACGGCGGCTTGCGGTATCGGATGAATATGCGGCCTATTTTTTCACGGAGGGCTGGCTGCGCGGAGAACGCAATATCTGGGTGGAGCATCAGTATATGCTGGAGACCTACGGCGAGGAGATCACCGCGGAGCTGGAAAAGGATATGTTCGGTCATTACCGGACGCTCGGCCTGCTGGACTGCGGCATCAAGCCGATCGAGCCGCTTGTGGAGGGGACGCGCATGATCGCGGAGGGGCTGCATCTGCGTCAGAAGATCATTCCCGCCTCTGCCGCCTACCTTGAGGAGCTGCTCACAGGCCCGTGGCCGGTCGAGCGCTTTGTCTGCCTGCGCCGCGGTGAAACCGTGACGTCGGAAACATTGACTTTGGCGAACTGAACAGGTATAACTTCAGTATAGAACATAAAATATGCATTGTACGGGCAGTAACGGAAAAGGAAACAGGTGAGAAGCCTGTGCGAGTCCGTCGCCGTAAGCGGGGAACCGCCGTCAACGTGCGCAGGAAAAGCCACGACTGCGTGCGAAACGTCATTGGCGCAAGCTGAGAAGACCAGACGGGGGTGATGAGCCGTGAGCCGGAAAACTTTTCCAAATGCGCTTTTTACCGCGGAAACCGGTTGTTTGAGCGCACCCGACAAAATATTCAATTCAGGGAGAAAACAGAATGAAAGGCAGAAACACAATGAATCGTCTGTGTCGCATGCTTGGGATGACGGTGCTGCTCGTGGCGCTGGTGCTGTCTCTGTCCGCCTGCGGCGCAAAAAAACCGGAGTCTGACGGCACTGAAAAGACATTTGAGCTGATCGTGACGGACGCGGAAGGGAACGAAGAATCCTTCACCGTGACGACCACGAAGGGCAATGTCGGCGACGCTCTGCTGGAGGCAGGTCTTGTTTCCGGAGAAAAGAGCCAGTTTGGTCTTTATATTACGACCGTCAACGGTATCACGCTGGACTATAATAAGGACGGTCACTACTGGGGATTTTATATCGGCGATGAACAGGCCATGACCGGCGTTGATCTGACGGAGGTCACGGACGGCGGAGTTTACGGTCTGCGCTATGAGTAAATCAGGAAGCACTCCGCGCGTTACAACCAGAGAAATCGTGATTTTCCCGATGCTGGGCGTTATCATGTTCCTCGGCAAGGTTCTGATGGAGTGGGCGCCGAACGTGCATTTCGTCGGGCTTCTGACGATGACCTACACGCTGGTGTATCGGAAAAAAGCGCTGTTTCCTATTTATATTTACGTCCTGCTGACGGGCATTTACGCCGGCTTCAACACCTGGTGGGTGCCGTATCTCTATCTGTGGACGATCCTGTGGGGAGCAACGATGCTCCTGCCGCGGAATATGCCGCGAAAGGTCGCTGTGCCGGTTTATATGGTTGTCTGCGCGCTGCACGGACTGCTGTTCGGAATCCTGTATGCACCGTTTCAGGCGCTGGCGTTCCATCTGGGCTGGAAGGGTACGATCGCGTGGATCGTTTACGGTTTTCCGATGGATATTGTCCACGGCGTATCAAATTTTGTCGCGGGCGCATTGATCCTGCCGCTTTCCGAGCTGATCCGCAAGATCGATGCGGGAAGCGCGCGGCACTGAAAGGAGCGAGACGGCAATGTCATGCAATGACAATGAATGGATGGGGAAGCAGTATTCATTTTTCAGTCATCGGGATTGCGAATATTTCCCGTGCCACGAGGGCGCAGATTCCGAAAATTTCAACTGTCTGTTCTGCTTCTGCCCGCTGTATCTTCTGGGAGACCGCTGCGGGGGCAATTTCCGCTTTACGGAGAAGGGCGTGAAGGACTGCAGCGGCTGCACCGTTCCGCACAGGCGGGAAAACTACGGCAGGATCGCAAGAATCCTGCAAGAGAATTCCAAAGGCTGAGGAGTTAATATTTATATGGATATTCAGGGCCTTCAGAAACTGACGCTGCTGGACTATCCGGGGCGCATGGCCTGCACGGTGTTTCTCAGCGGGTGCAATTTCCGCTGCCCGTTCTGCCATAACAGCGAGCTGCTCGGCGGCGATGCGGAAACGGTTTTGACCGACGTGGAGCTGCTTGCATTTCTGGAAAAGCGCCGCGGTATGCTGGAGGGCGTCTGCTTTACCGGCGGGGAGCCGCTGCTTCGTCCGGAGCTGCCGGAGCTTCTGCGCGCGGTCAGGTCTCTGGGATATCTTGTCAAGCTGGACACCAACGGCAGCCTGCCGGAGCGCCTTTCTGCCGTTCTCGATGCGCATCTTGCGGACTATGTTGCCATGGACATCAAAAACTCACTCCCGCGCTATGCCGCGACGGCGGGGCTTCCGCAGATGGACACGGCGCCGATCTGCGAAAGCGTTCGGATGCTGCTGCACGGTGACACGGACTATGAATTCCGCACTACGGTTGTGGAGGAACTGCACGACGCCGATTCCTTCCGCGCCATTGCGGAGCTGATTTCCGGCGCAAGGCGCTATTTTCTGCAGCCCTTTGCCGACCGGGATACCGTAATGTTTGCGGGACTGCACGCACCGGGTGCCGACCGGCTCAGAGAGTATGCCGAAATCGTCCGCCCGTTTGTTTCCCACGTGGAGATCCGCGGCGCGGAATGAGCGGAAAAACGTTGATACCACATACGTTTATGCCCCACAGGATGGAGAACATCTTGTGGGGCATAAAAATATTATAACACTATATATGGTGAACGAACGTGAACTTTTTTTGCAAAACCGACTTTTTCCGATTGACACGGACACACAAAATGTGGTACATTGAACAGGCTGATGAATAACTGCTCCCCCAATATGTGGGAGAAAGATACCGGGAGGACACAAAAATGTACCAGGTCGTCAAGAGAGACGGGACGATTTCGGAGTTTGATATCCGAAAGATCAGTGCGGCGATTACCAAGGCGTTTGAAGCGCAGGGCAAGCAGTTTCACCCCACTGTGATGGATATGCTGGCGCTTCGCGTAACGTCGGATTTCGAGTCCAAGATCAAGAATGATCTGATCACGGTCGAAGAAATTCAGGACAGCGCGGAAAAGGTTCTGTCCGAAGCCGGCTATGCCGATATCGCCAAGGCATACATCCTTTACCGCAAGCAGCGCGAGAAAGTCCGCAATGTCAACTCCGCTCTGCTCAACTACAAGGATCTGGTGGATAACTACCTCAAGATCAACGACTGGCGCGTGAAGGAAAACTCCACCGTGACCTATTCCGTCGGCGGCCTGATCCTCTCCAACTCCGGAGCCATTACCGCGAACTACTGGCTCAG
>JAZQNZ010000136.1:0-2972 GCA_045627665.1 Oscillospiraceae bacterium | reverse complement strand
AATGGCTCATCAACGATGTCGGGAAGACCGTTGAATACAGAATCAGCATAATCGTCGAATACGAGGACTGACTTATTCCGACGCACACGGTACTGTCTTCAAAAAATCACGCCCGCAATTCCATGATCGGAACTGCGGGCGTTATGATTATTTCTCTGCTGATGTTGTCTGCCGCAGCGTGCGCCGAATGACGGAACTGGAAAAATAGTAGATCACGATTGCAAGACTGCTGAGGGACCAGGAAAGGGGATAGCAGAGGTAGAGAATGCGGATATCGTGATAAACGGGAAGCAGCACGACCAGCCAGATGATGCGGAATGCGCAGATGCACAGTGCGGAAATGACGGTGACCTTCATCGGATGCCCAGCCCCGCGGATCGCACCGCCGAGAATGTCGGAGAAACCGAGCAGGAATGCGAAGGGGGCGAGATAGTGCATCATATTCAGGGCGTATTCCGTTGCGCTCGGGTCATCGGTAAAGAGTCTGAGCAGCGGACGGCAGCAGAAAAAAACGCTCCAGCCGACCAGCAGCGCAAAACCGATGCACATTGCAAGGCAGACACGTATTCCCCTTCGAACACGGTCGAATTTTCCTGCGCCGATGTTTTGCCCGACATAGGTTGACACCGTGAGACCCAGCGCACCCATCGGCATATAGATAAATCCGTCGATCCTGCTGTAGGCGGTGATGCCCGCCATGGCGACAGTGCCGAATGTGTTGATGCGAGACTGGACGATGAAGTTTGAAATATTGAACATGCTGCCCTGCAGACCGCAGGGGACGGATATGCGGATAATGTCCCAAACGGCGGTTTTATCGGGTTTTATCTGCAGCGGATGAAAACGGTAGCGTGCGTCAAGGCGCGTCAGCCGCATAACGACCAGTATGGCGGAGATCGTCTGCGCGGCGACGGTTGCGATCGCGGCACCGGCAACGCCCATATCAAAAACAGCGACGAGCAGAAGATCCAGAATCAGATTTGCAATTCCGCTGATAAAGAGATAAATCAGCGGCCGCGTTGAGTCGCCCTCCGCACGGATCATGCCGGCGCCGACATTATAAACCAGGTTAATGATCGTCCCGGCGAAGTAAATCCGCAGATAGGAAACGCCGAGCGGCAGCACATCTTCCGGGGTTTGGATCCATTGCAGAAGCGGACGGCAGAAGATCATACCGACCAGAGTGATAAATGCCCCGGCGGAAATGCTGATGACCATGGCGGAATCGATCAGCTTTTTCAGACCGGGATAGTCCTCGGCTCCGTAGTGCATCGCATAGAGCACGCCGGTGCCGGTTGCAATGCCGAGAAAGAAGCCGATGAGCAGATTGATAAGGCTCCCCGTGCTCCCGACGGCTGCGAGGGCGGAGGAGCCGGCAAAATGACCGACTACGGCGGAGTCAATGGAATTGTAAAGCTGCTGGAGCAGATTGGAGAGAAGAATCGGGACGGCGAAGAGTATCAGGCTTTTCGTAACCGGCCCGTCAGTCAGCGCACGTGTGGTTGTCATATCACATGATCCTTTCGGGAACAAAAAAGCACTCGCTGTTTTGCGAGTGAAAATATACTGTTAACCTAAAATACGCCATATATCCCGGAAAATCAACACTTTTTTCGGACGAAATCATATTTGGAAATTTTCAAGGAAATCCGGCATACTTGCGAAAGAAAAGGCGATGTGGTAAAATAAACATATTTATTATGCGGCCTGTGTCGGAGGCGCTTATGAAAACGATATCTACCGAAAAGAAGCTCCTTTTGGCGTTTATTATACTCGGAAGTCTTGCCGCTTTGATCCTGTGCGGAATACGCATGGGGATCGAAACGAAAAACAGCAGCGTTTGCATTGCGATGGGGGAAGATGACCTCCTGCGGATTGCGCATGGCAGCGGTCTGCCGGACGCTGAAAGCGCTGCGGACGCCGTCGGCGTGACGATGATGCCGTATGATACTCTCCGCAGCGGCGGCCTGCTCGTGGAGGATGGTGCGCAGTACAGCTATCTGGCGGAGTATGGCGCCTATCTGCCTGAGGAAGAAAACACGCGCGTTTTCCTTATGGAAGGGGAATATGCTGCTCGCTATGCCACGCTCGGTACCACCGGTGCGCAGCCGATTGAGGATATGCTCTATCGCGCTGTGACCGACCGTAATATTCGCCTGCTGTATCTTCGACTTTTTGAAACGCCGGACGGACAAACGATTACCGATGCGGCGGAATACCGCGCGGTCATCGACCATCTGGCTGAGCGTATTTCAGTCCACGGTCTGTCCCTGAATGAAACACCGTCCGACATTGCACCGTATGCGCCCAATGACGCACTGCGATTTCTCGCCGCAGTCGGCGTGATCGCCGCTGCGCTGTTCCTGCTCCAGAGCGTGCTGCAATGCCTTCCTCAAGGTTTGGTCTACGGCCTGCTGGTGCTTGCTGCTGCCGCGGCCGTCGTGCTGCTGCGGTTTCAAGAGGAGCTGTTCACCGCCGGATTTTCATTCGCTGCGGCGGTCGTCTCGCCATGTTTCGCCCTGCGTCTGATGCTTTCCCGCGTAAATGCGGAACGCGCGCCGGGACGATCTGCGGTGCTTCGCGCCTATTTTGTGACGCTTATGATCGGTTTCGGTGCCGCCATTCTCGGCGGACTGACTGTTGCCGCTTTGCAGAGCGGAAGCGCCTGGCTGCTGGCTGTCAGGAATTTCCGCGGCGTAAAGCTGAGCCAGCTTTTGCCGTTGGTGTTTGCCGCGTTTCTTGCGCTGCGCGAACTTTGCCGTCCGAAAGAACTGCTGCATGGCGGAAAGCTGCCGGTCGTTGTTTGCGGCGCACTTCTGCTTCTGCTCTGCGTCGGCTTTTTCCTTCTGAGGACAGGGAACGCCGCTGCAACGGTCTCGGTTGCGGAGCAGCGTTTTCGCGCATGGCTCGAAAATCTCCTGATCGTCCGTCCGAGGACGAAGGAGTTTTGCGTCGGGTGGCCGTGTCTTGCG
>JAZQNZ010000135.1:0-2730 GCA_045627665.1 Oscillospiraceae bacterium | reverse complement strand
TGCTCAATAAGCAGAACCGTCACACCCTGACGGTTGACCTCGCGGATGATGTCAAAAATTCCCTTGACGATCAGCGGAGCAAGGCCGAGAGAGGGTTCGTCCATCATAATGACCTTGGGACGGCTCATCAGTGCGCGGCCGACCGCCAGCATCTGCTGCTCGCCGCCGGAAAGCGTTCCGCCCGCCTGCCAGGAGCGCTCCTTCAGGCGCGGGAAAAGGTCATAAACCCAGTTCAGGTCATCCGTAATATCGTCATTGCGGAGATACGCGCCGACGCGCAGGTTTTCCGCAACCGTCAGATCGGGGAAAATACGGCGTCCTTCGGGAACAAGGGTGATGCCGTGCTGAACGACTGTGGTGGGGTCCTTTCCGGCAAGGTTTTCGCCGTTGAACTCAATCGTGCCGCTCTGAGGCTTCACCAGTCCAGCAATGGCGCGCAGCGTGGAGCTTTTGCCGGCGCCGTTTGCACCGATCAGCGTAACGATCTCACCTTCGGTAACATCAAAGCTGATGCCCTTCACGGCCTCGATACCGCCGTAATTGACCTTCAGGTCGGAGATTTTCAGAATGGTGTTACTCATCTTCCGCCACCCCCAGATAGGCATCAATGACGCGCTGGTTCGCCTGAACGTCCTTCGGAACGCCCTCGGCGATCTTGCTGCCAAAGTCAATAACGTAAATATAGTCGGAAATGCGCATGACAAGATCCATATGGTGCTCAATCAGGAACACGGTAAGATGGTACTTGTCGCGGATCTGCTTGATGAACGCGGCAAGCTCCTGCGTCTCCTGCGGGTTCATACCGGCAGCCGGCTCGTCAAGCAGGAGGAGCTTCGGATCGGTCGCAAGGGCGCGCGCGATCTCCAGACGTCTCTGCAGACCGTAGGGCAGGCTGGTGGCAAGGTCGTCCTTGAACTTGTCAAGCCCCTGCTCTTCCAGCAGCGCCATCGTTTCCTCACGCATACGCTTTTCTTCCTTCGCGTTGCCGCGGAAGGTGGCGGAAAAGACATTCTGCTTTGCGCGCATATGCTTTGCGAGCAGAACATTTTCAAAAACGGTCATGCTCTTCCAAAGGCGGATATTCTGGAATGTGCGGGCAATGCCGAGCTTGGTGATCTCATCGGGCGTCGGGTCAATGAAGCTGTCGTTGGCATACAGCTCAGCATTCTGACCCTTATACTGCTTTTTCATCTTGCCCTTGGGATGCGATGCGACGATCGGCTGGCCCATAAACTCAACTTTGCCGTTTGTAGGCTGATAAACACCCGTAATGCAGTTGAAAGCCGTTGTCTTTCCTGCGCCGTTGGGGCCGATCAGCGCAACGATCTGCCCCTGCGGAACATCAAGGTTGAGGTTATTGACCGCAACAACGCCGCCGAACTGCATGGTAACATTTTCAACGTGGAGGACATTCGTTACTTCACTCATCACTCTGCCTCCTTTGCGTCAGTCGGTTCCGCAGCAACTGCTGCCGCCGCTTTTGCGGCTTTTTTCTTTTTTCGTGCGGCTATGAGATCGGATATTTCCCTGTTGCCCATGATGCCCTTGGAGAAGAACAGCACGACGATCATGATGACGACGGAAAACACGACCATACGGAAGCCGTTTCGCAGCAGCGGAAGCTTGAACCCGTTGCCGAGCACGACCTCGCTGTCGAGGAAGCGGAGCCACCACTCCGAGCAGGCAACATACAGGAATGTTGCAATGCAGCTTCCGGAAATGGAGCCGATGCCGCCGATGACAACGATCAGCAGAATTTCGTAGGTCATGGTGGAGGTATAAACCTTTGCCTGCGCGTTGGCAACATACATGGCAAACAGCGCACCGCCGACGCCTGCGAAAAAGCTGGAGATGACGAAGGAGAGCTGCTTATGCTTAAACAGGTTGATACCCATGGCCTCCGCAGCGATCTCATCATCGCGGATGGCCTTGAACGCGCGGCCGTAAGAGGAATTGATGAGCAGGACAATGATGCCGATGCAGATCATCGCCACGAGGAACGGCACAAACGTGCTGAGACGGAGGATCACCTTGCCGGAGGCATTGGTAATGTTGAAATCGGAGAATGTCGGGAACTGCTTGATCATGTTTGCGCCGTTCGTCACGGGGCCGAGCTTCTGCCACTGGAAGATCGCACGAAGGATCTCAGCAAAGCCAAGCGTGGCAATGGCGAGGTAGTCACTTTTCAGGCGAAGAACGGGCATACCGATCAGTGCCGCAAAAATCGCCGCAACACAGCCGGCAAGAATGATGGCAACGAGTGCGCCGAGCACGAGGCTGACAGCACCGCCGAAGCCGGTCGTTCCGAACAGGCCGCCGAACAGGTCGGGCAGGGAGAATTTCAGCGCGGAGCCGCCGAACAGATAATATACCTGATCCTTTGCCGCCACAGGGACGGAGAAGATCGCATATGTATAGGCACCGAGCAGCATGAAGCCCGCCTGACCGAGGGAGAACAGTCCGGTAAAGCCGTTCAGCAGGTTCATGGAAACAGCTACGAGGGAATACACCGCGCCCTTTTTCAGCACGGTAAAGAGCTGGCTGGTGGGAAGCAGAACTTTAGGCACGTCAGGGATCAACGTACTGATGTTTTCAAGGACGATCACAAGCGCCAGAAGTACGGCGCAGCAGATCACCACGATCCAGGAGCTTTTTTTGCCGGTATCCTGTTTGATCATGTCAGCACCTCCCTCAGACCTTGTCTGTGGCCTTTTCGCCAAACAGACCGGT
>JAZQNZ010000134.1:0-9946 GCA_045627665.1 Oscillospiraceae bacterium | reverse complement strand
GACCTTCTCTCAATCTGGATTTGTTCAAAGATGCCGATTTTTGTCATTATAGCACATCAATTCCATATTTTCAAGCATATTTTTCGGCATTTATGCCCGTGTTTCGCGGTAATTTTCTGACGGCGTGCGGTTTTTTCTCACCGCGCCCCGGAAAAAGACAGGGAGCAGCCGCTTTCCGCGCTGCTCCCGAAACCGATCTGTGCTTTTCTTCCGGGCAGGGCCCGGGCCGCGCGCGGCATTCGGAGTTTTTCTCCGCCTCCCGCAGCGGCAGCTCCGGTTGCAGCTCCGGTGCGGAAATCGCTGGCGTTTTTCGACGTGGTATGATATAATATGGTATCTATGCAGCCTCGTGCGCTGAAAGGGGGGAGCGAATATGCTTCGGGAGCTTCTTGCCGGGCCGGAATCGCAGGCGGCGTCCGTCATCATCTCGATCGCCTGCATCCTGTTTCTCGGCTTTTTCATGACGCGCCTGACCAAGCTGGCGCGATTGCCGAACGTCACGGCATATATTCTCGCCGGCATCATCATCGGCCCCTACGCCCTCGACCTCATCCCGCAGAGCTTTGTCTCCGGCACGGAATTTCTTCCGGACATCGCGCTGGCGTTCATCGCGTTCAGCACGGGCGAATTTTTCCGTCTCTCCGTCCTGAAAAAGAACGGCGTCCGCGTTGTCCTCATCACGATCTTCGAATCCTGTCTCGCAACCGTACTGGTTTTCGTGCTGTGCCGCTTTGTCCTGCACCTCAGTACAGCCTTTTCCGTCGTGCTCGCGGCGCTCGCCTCCGCAACGGCGCCCGCCTCCACGATGATGACCATCCGCCAGACCGGTGCGAAGGGCGATTTTGTCAATACGCTGCTGCAGGTCGTTGCGCTGGACGACATCGTCGGCCTTGTGCTTTACAGTGTCGCCGTCTCCGTTGCCGTTGCGGCAAACACCGGCCGCAGCATCGACGCGATGAGCATTGTCCGGCCGATCCTTCTGAATATCGGCGTTTTCGCACTCGGCGGCGTGTTCGGCTTTATCCTGAAGCTGCTCATGCCGAAGCGTCGCTCGACGGACAACCGCCTGATCGTTTCCATTGCGCTGCTGTTCACCTTCTGCGGCATCTGCGCACTGATGGATATTTCCCCTCTGCTCGGCTGTATGTCGATGGGAACGGTCTATATCAACCTCACGGAGGACGACAAGCTGTTTCATCAGCTCAACTACTTCAGTCCGCCGATCCTGCTGATCTTCTTTGTCCGCTCCGGCGTTTCCTTCCGGCTGGACGCCCTCGTCAAAAGCTCCGCAAGCGTCGGCTCGGTGCCGCTGCTCGTCATCGGCGCGCTCTATTTTGCCGTGCGCATCGCGGGCAAATATCTCGGCGCATTTCTGGGCTGCCTGTCCGTGGGCAAGCCGAAATCCGTCCGCCGCTATCTCGGTCTTGCGCTGATCCCGCAGGCGGGCGTGGCCATCGGCCTTGCGGCGCTCGGCGCGCGGACGCTCGGCGGCGAGGCGGGCGAAGCGCTCAACACGATCATCCTCGCCTCCAGTGTGATGTACGAGCTGATCGGCCCGGCCTGTGCCAAGCTTTCGCTCTATCTCTCCGGCTCCTACTCCGACCAACTGGAGGATCTCGTTCCCGTGGATGCGCTGGAGCCCGGCGCGCAGCAGCGCTCCGAGCTGGACATTCTCATCGAACGGATCCGAAAGATTCAGGCGGAGCTGCCCGCCCACGCGCAGGCGCTTTCCGAGGACGAGGCGGCCTTCGATCAGGCGGCGCAGGAATACAGCGAACAGATGGGATTCGGCTTCCGACGCCGTTTCCCGCGCAGATAGGAGGATAACTTATGATGCACCTTACCGATCCGATCTCCGCGCTTCTCGGCGCGTGGGCAGGCGAGCTGTGCCTGCCGTCCATTCTGCTTCGCGTTGCGCTGAGCGTGCTGTTCAGCGCGATCATCGGCTGTGAGCGCTCGGTCAAGCGCCACGCCGCCGGCCTGCGGACATTTATCGTCGTCTCCCTGGCCGGAACGATGGCAATGCTGCTGGACGTCAGCCTCGGCGCAGGCGTTCCGATCATCTCCGCAGCCGCCGCCGTCGCCGCCGCCGTGGTCGCGGTCAACTGCGTCCTGTTCAACTCCAAAAGCCGCATCCGCGGCCTCACCACCTCTGCGGGACTCTGGGCGTGCGGGATCATGGGCATTGTCCTCGGCGCGGGACTTTACACCACGGCGCTCACCTCTCTGGTTGCGCTGGTCGCCAGTCTGTATTACTTCCCCGCGTTTGAAAAATACCTCAAGGACCGCTCCAACCATTTTGAGGTACACCTTGAGCTGAAGAGCAAGGCAAACCTGCAGGACTTTGTCACAACCATCCGTCAGCTCGGCCTGAGGATCGACGATATTGAATCCAACCCCGCTTACGCCAACTCCGGCCTGAGCGTCTACTCCGTCGCCGTGACGATCTTCAGTCCGGAGCTGAAGAAGTATAAAACGCACTACGAGATCATTGAGGCGCTGCGCAGTCTGGAATATATCCATTATATCGACGAAATGTGAGCGCGCCGCTGCATGATACAAACACAGGGACGTCCCTTCCGGGGACGTCCCTGTTTGGTTTCGTTCACTTTTTATTCCGCAGCTTTGTGCGGATGAAAGACAGCAGCAGTACCAGAACGGTTGCCGCAGCGCCGACCTGTACGCCGGTATAGAGAACGCTGTCGAAGCTCACGCCCAGGATCTTTCCGTACAGCCAGACGACCAGCGTTCCGACCGCCGAGAGCACGATCAGCATCAGGATCACCGACAGCACGGCGTATTTCGTATATTTCATCTTTCTCCCGCTCCTTGTCAGCATACATTTGTCTTTCCGCTTCATATTGTAGCACGTGCCCGGAAAAACTGCAATATTCTTCGAATATTGTTCCGAAGCAGCAAAAACCGTTGCACCGTCGGGATATTTGTGTTATAAGGTATATGGGGATATTGTAAATATATTCCTTTTTTGCTGAATTCACTTCTGTTTAAGGAGTTTCTAATATGTATCCGATTTTGATTCTGCGCGAAGAGATCGTCTGTCTCGTCATACTTGCCTTTCTGTATTTCACGTCGCTCCAGTACCCGATGGGCAAGGATCGGCGCGCTTTCAACCGGCTGACACTGTTCGGCGCGATCCACACCGTCTTTGATATTATCACGATCATCACGGTGAACAATCAGGATAAGATCCCCTCCGGCGTAAACTTTGTCTGTCACATCATTTACCTGTTTTTTGCCATCCTCTATTCCCACGAGATGTGCAACTACATATTCGGTCTCTGCTATCCCGAGTCTCCGAAGCGCAGGGCCGTATATTTCTCAAGCCTCTCCGTTTCGTTCCTCTATCTGATCGCGCTGCCGTTTCTCCCGATCCGATACATCGATGTCGGCGGCACCTGCGCCAGCGACGGCCCCGCGGCCTATGTCGGCTTTGCCATTGCGTTTATCTATATTCTGCTTTGTCTTTCGCTCCTTTTCATCAACCGTAAAAAGCTTCCCGCCATCGTTTTAAGAACCCTGTTTCCCATGCTCGGGGTACTGACTGTCATGGTCTTCTGCCAGTTCCTCAACCGTCAGTTCCTCTTCACCGGCGCGGGCATGACCGTTACGACGCTCGGCTTCTTCTTCTCTCTTGAGAATCCGACGCTTGTTTTTGAACAGAAGCTTATGACCGACGCTCTGACCGGCGTCAGTTCCCGCCACAGCTACAATCAGGATATTCTTAAGATGGAGGACGAGTTTGTCCGCAATCCTTCCTCTGACTTCGCTTTCGTTTTCTTCGACATCAACAATCTCCGCTCCGTGAACGCCCAGTTCGGTCATCAGGAGGGTGACCGCAACATCACCTTCATCGCCTCCACGCTCACCATGGAGCTGAAAAACGCAAAAAGCCTCTACCGCATGGGCGGCGACGAATTTCTTGCGGTGTATTATCGTGTGGACGAGGAGACGATCCGCACCGAGCTGCGGCGTGTGTATGACATCTGCGCCGAAAACGCCTCGAACTATAAATATCCGCCCTCCGTCGCAACGGGCTACGCCGTCTCCAGTCCCAACTATAAAACCCTTCTCGAAGTCATCCGCACCGCCGACTACACGATGTACAAGAACAAGGAAGAGATGAAGACCAACAAAGCCTTCGTCGGCGTCGGCACCTGCTCCCACCTCAACCTCACCGGCCTGACGGACCGGCTGTTCAGTGCGATGTGCTCCTCCAACGACCGCACCTATCCCTTTGTCACAAACATGGACACCGGCGTCACTCGCGTCTCTCCGGGCTGGGCAAAGTATTTCGGTCTGGGCGGCGAATTCCACGCCGACTTCTTCAGCGTCTGGACTCCGCACATCCACCCCACCGAACGCAACGACTATATTGCAGACCTGACCGCCGTACTCAACGGCAAGCAGCGGTACCACCGTTTTGTATACCGTGCGCTCAACTGCAATGGCGAATACGTCACCTGCACCTGCCACGGCGCGATCTATCACGGGGCGGACGGCGAGCCGGACATTTTTGCCGGATACCTCGTCAATCACGGCGTGCGCGAGGCGGTCGATCCCCTGACCGGCCTATCCAACTTCATGGCGATCGACGACCGGATCTACAACACCCGCGTCACCGCATCGCAGGCGATTCTTCTCAAGCTTCGCATCAACAATCTCTCGCGCCTGAATATGCTCTACGGCTACGAGGGCGGCAACCGCATTCTCTGCGCCATCGCCGCCTTTCTGACCGACGAGTGCAAGTCGTTCGGTGAGCTGTTCTGTCAGGACGGCCACAACTTCACCTTCTATTTCAACGAAACGCCGCGCGAGGTCGTGACGGAATTTTATGCCCGCATCTCCGATCTGCTTGTCCGCGGAATCCCCGCGGACGGTCGCACCGTCCCGGTCAACATCTCCGCCGGCGCGTTCGAGCTTTTGCCGGAGTGCACCCTTGAGGATAAAGTCATCCGCAGAAGTCTGCAGTTTGCTCTGGACGAATCCACCTACAGCCGGCAGGACAAACTCGTCTTTTATGATACCATCGCCGCCGGCGGCAGCGACGCTGCAAACTTTGACCTGCTCACCGACATCCATCTTGACGCGATGAACGAGAAGTCGTTCTTCCGTCTTCGCTATCAGCCGATCGTGGATTCCGTCTCCGGCGCCATCACCGGTGCGGAGGCGCTGATCCGCTGGGTGCACCCCACCCGCGGCGAGATCGAGCCCTCCCGCTTCATCGCCTTCCTTGAAAACGACCCCTGCTTCTATTCGCTCGGCAGCTTCATCCTTGACCGTTCGCTCGCCGATGCAAAACGCTGGCGCGAATCCATCCCCGATTTCCGCATCAGCGTCAATATCACCGCACTGCAGCTCCAGCACGAAAAATTCCTCCCCATGGTGCTTGAGTCGCTCGCCCGCAACGACTATCCTGCAAACGGTCTGATCCTTGAGCTGACCGAGCGCTGCAAGGAGCTGGACATCGCTTTCCTTGCCGTCCAGATCGCCGCGCTCCGGCGCGAGGGCGTTCTCGTCGCCTTTGACGATATGGGCACCGGATACTCCACTGGCGGGCACCTGCTCAACATCCCCATTGACGAGATCAAGCTCGACCGCGAGTTTGTGCTGAATATGATGAATAAAAGCGGCTACCAGCTCTTTGCGGACGCGCTCGTCCGCGGCAGCGTCAGCAGCGCAACCGGCTATGTTGTCTGCTTTGAGGGCGTGGAAACGCAGGAGATGCTCGACTTTATCCGCAGCTACGGCCGCTCCGTATCGCAGGGCTATTTCTTCGCCAAGCCCCTCTTTGCCGATGAGTTTGACGCATATCTGGCCGAACATGGCTGATCGTCACCTGCGGCAGAAATGCGTGCCTCCCTCGGTTTTTCTTCTGTAGCTTTGCTTCGCAGCTTTTTCGTGCGGTTTTTCTTCTGCGGTTTTGCTTCGCAGCTTTCTCGTGCGGTTTTGCTTCTGCTGTTTCTCCCGCCGCCGACTGCGTCGTCCTCCCCTCGCACCCGGCGCAGCCATACTCTCCGTCTCCGCCCGCACATCGCACCCTGTGCACGCGATTCCCGAATTATAATGCCTGTTTCCATCTGCTAAACGCCAATGGATAACGTAAAACGCCGTCCGAAATCGGGCGGCGTTTTACGTTTTTAATCTACCTCAAATGCGGTAGAATTTCTGGAATTTGCTCTTTGGCTTGTCGGGGTGCGTCATGGCAAGCGTTCCCGCCTTGACCAGCGGATGCAGATATTTTGTAACGACATAGTAGCTGGTATTGATGTCCAGCAGGTCGGCGATCTCGTCCTTCGATTTCGGCGTATCGCAGAATTCCAAGATCCGCTCGCTCACGGACGGCTCCTCCACCTTGCCGTCCGGCGCGGGGGTGTTATACAGCGTCGCGCGGAAGCGTCCGCGGGTGCTTTCGAACTCCGGCGGCATCAGCCCCGCTTTGCGCATCTCGGTGCACACCAGCGGGATCCCGGAGAGACTCGCGTTTTTGCCGAACATAACCTCGATATTCCCCGCGATATACGGGTTGCGGCGGTCGGGATGCACCTTGCCGAGGTCGCCGACCGTCATCGGCCCGAACAGTCCGCCCGGGTTTTCGACGACCAGCCGGTCGCTGTACATCGTCAGCATGATCGGCGCGTCCTCCGTATAGATGCTGTAATCGCGGTGCGTCATCGCATTGAGCAGCAGCTCCCGCACAGCGGGGAGGGGATACTCGGGGCGCCCTGTGCGCAGTCCCTTCGCGTCCTTGTTGACGACATTTTTCATGTTGCGCCGGACAAAGGTCATCGCGTCGTTGAGCATCTGGCGGATAGGGCCTTCAAAGCGGCGGCTGTCAAGAATCTCGCAGGGGAAGCCGTCCGGCCCGATGCGCTCCGTTCCGGCGATCACGGTTGCAATGATCCCCATCTGCGGAAAATATCCCTGCGGATAGTCGGCCAGCAGCATCAGACCACCGAGCGTAAGCTGCTCATCCTCCGCGATCCCCTGAAGCTGCATGACGCGCGAAGCGTCGTTCTTGACAAGGCGCGGCTTCTCCGCGCGCAGCTTTGCAAAGTACGCCGAGAGCTGTTCGCGGTTAATATCCTTCAGGCGGGTGCGATCCACCACGCGCAGCTCATCGCGGATCTTGTTGCGGTAGGCGTCGAAGCAATATACTTCAAATTCGCTCATAACCGCGCTCTCCGCGCCGATGCGCTCATACGCGCCGCTGATACGCCCTGCCGGCTTGTAGTAGCACGGCTTTTTCTCCGGCTCGCACTCGGAGATCTCCGCGCTGATCACGGTCACGCCTTCAAAGTCCGTTTCCGTAAAAAAGACGTCCACCGCAGGCTCCATCTGTTCCGCCGCACTGCCCACGGATTCACGCAGCGCCTGCGCGTCGCGCACGCCGGTGATGCGCGTTCTGCAGCGCGGATCAACGCCGAAAACAATAACGCCGCCGCCCGATTGATTTGCAAAGGCGGACAGCACCGTATAAAGCTTTTCTGTTGCCCAGTAGCCGTCGCAGCGCATTTCCACGCGCCGGCAGTCTACCTTTTCAAGAACGATCTCCTCGATGAGAGTGTGTAATTCCTGTGGCAGCAATGGTTTTCACCCCACTTTTCCCATGTTCGACCCATTCTATCATTTTTCGAAACACCGGTCAATAGTTTTTTATTTATTTCGTTTTGATTTTTGTATTTCGTTTTGAAAAATGCGATTTTCCAAAACGCGCCTCTATATGTTGTGATTTTTCGTTATTATTGTTGGTTTACATCGTTTTACATAATATCTTAGCCGCCGCAGCCGGGAATTTGTTTGGAATTTCCCCGGTTTTCGGCGCTTTCTGTTTTGAAATTGTGGAAATCTGCCGCCGTTTGTTGTGAAGTTTTCCACATCCGGAAGCGCGGATTATATGCTGTTTCCGGCATCGAGTTTTCGCTCTGAAGATTTTTCATAAATTCAGAGCATTTTCGTCGAGCCTGCGTTTTTGAAAAATCGCCCTCCGGTCGTTCCGCGCAAGCCTGAAAGGCGCAAAATTACATTCGCGCAGCAGCGCGCTAATGTTTTACGCGTTAGTTCGTGACAGTCTGGTTTTGACGAACATCGGCAGCAGAATTTCACCACCTGTTTCGCACCGCCAAAGCGTCAAAACGCCCGCCAAAAAACTTTCGCTCACCGACTGTGCCGACCTGTACGTTTTGCCGCCTCAGATACTCCGAAACCATGACGCACCGATTCCGCTTTCCGGCACGATCCGCTGCCATTCGTTCGACGAAGTCCTCGCTCGCCGTACGCATGCACGGCTCGACCCGCCGCGCAAATACATTAAAACATTCGCCTGCCGTCCGCACTCCCGACCTTTATCAGAATCACAACGCCGGTTATGCTTACGTATATATTTGTTTCAGCATAGCATCACCCAGCCGCCGGTGGTCTCACTTGCTGCAGACGTGCGTAACCTTGCTCCGTCGCAAAGCAAATCGTAATATTTCGCCGATTTTTATCTGATTTTTCCGCCGCTATGTAACCGCAATGTAACTGCGCTGCTGTAAAATGTCTGCGGAAGCGGAAAAAAATTTCTCTTTCGGTTACAAATGGTCTTTACATTTGAAATATTATGGTATATAATGTAACCAACTTAGGAATGACTATCCTCTGAAGGGAGAATGTTATATGAAGAAAAAACTCTTATGCCTGCTGCTCGTTATCGTATGTCTCACCGCAGCGATTGTTCCGATTGCGCTCGCCGGTGGTACGGATGCGCAGACCCCGGCTGTGACTGAGGACACCTACAAATCCAAAGACGGCAAAGCCGTGATCGACGCGACCAATATCGCAAGCGGTTATGTCCGCGTCAAGTATGACGCCGGTGCGGATGTGAAGGCCAAGGTCATCATCAAGGGGCCCGATGCGGTCAAGTACACCTACAACCTCAACAGCAAGGGCAATTACGAGACCTTCCCGTTCTCTGCGGGCAACGGCACCTACAACGTCGGCGTTTACAAAAACGTGAGCGGCACCTCTTACAGCACCCTCCTGAGCAAGGACATCGTTGTCAATATGCCGAACACGCTCGCGCCGTTTCTGAATCCGAACCAGTACGTCAACTACAATTCGGGCAGCAAGGTCGTTGCGATGGCGGCGGAGCTTGCCGGAAAGGAAACAACCGAGCTGGGCAAGGTGCAGGCGATCTACCATTATGTCGTATCGAACTTCACCTATGACTACAATAAGGCGGCAACCGTGAAGAGCGGCTACCTCCCCGATGTGGACGCAGCGCTTGCCGCAAAGACCGGCATCTGCTTTGACTATGCCGCAGTGATGAGCTCCATGCTCCGCAGCCTCGGAGTTCCGACCAAGCTGGTCATCGGCTACGCCGGAACGCAGTATCACGCATGGATCAACGTCTACACGAAGGAAAGCGGCTGGGTCGAGTCCGTCATCTACTTCGACGGCACAACCTGGAAGCTCATGGATCCCACTTACGCCTCCACCGGGCACGTTGACTACGCGAACAACGCAGCCAACTACTCGCAGAAATTTGCTTATTGATTCATACCACCCCACCCTATTTTTTCTCCGCATTCCCCGGCCCCCCGGCGCATCATTGCGCCGGGGTCTTTTTTAATGTCAGGAGCATCGAACAGTTGCAATCAGAGGAAGAAATTGATATAATAAATAAGTATAATTCGCGGGGACCAACAGACGGGTTCCACAGTTCCGAGAGGAGGAATCACTATCAAACTCCGTACACTTGATGACGATTATCTGTCCTTTTTCTGCTCAGCGCTCTGCAAGGTACTGGAAGCGGGACTTCCGGTCAGCGAGGGTCTGTCCCTGATGGCTGAGGAAGAAGACAACGCCGCAGTAAAGGCAATGCTTGACCGCCTGTATGACAAGCTGAATTGCGGTGAAACGGTGTATTCGGCATTCAAAGAGGAGG
>JAZQNZ010000133.1:0-2365 GCA_045627665.1 Oscillospiraceae bacterium | reverse complement strand
ATCTCCTTCGCTTCCAGATAGTTCATCAGTACCTCGCTGCGCCAGCCGGGCAGGGAGATGCTCAGAATCTGGGGCGCACCGCCGCCGAGGACGCGCAGACCCGGGTTTTCCGCCGTGAGACGCTCGACCGCGTGCGCACGCAGCGCGGTAAGGCGGGGGGCGTATTCCGCGAACTCGCGCTGCGCCAGCTCGCACGCCGTGCCGAATGCGGCGATGAGCGGGAGCGACTCCGTTCCCGCGCGGCGGCCCTGCTCCTGCCCGCCGCCCATGATGTAGGGCGGGAGATTCAGACCCTTGCGGATATAGAGCGCGCCGATGCCTTTCGGCGCGTGAATTTTATGCCCGGAGACGGAGATCATGTCCGCGCCGAGCGTCTTTGCGGAGAAGGGAACTTTCAAAAATGCCTGCACTGCGTCCGTGTGGATCAGAGTGTTCGGATTTTGCGCTTTGACGGCCTTTGCGATTCCCGCAATGTCCGTGACCGCGCCGGACTCGTTGTTCACAAGCATCAGCGTGACGAGGCAGGTGTCCTGCCGCAAAGCGGCGAGGACGCGCTCCGCAGAGATGCTGCCGTCCGGCTGCGGGGCGAGGCGCGTGACCTCGGAGCCGCGGGACTCCAGATAGTCGAGACTTTTCAGCACGGCGGAGTGCTCCACCGTCGAGCTGATGACGTGTCTGCCCCGGCGGGCGTTGTACTCCGCACCGCGGATGATCGCCCAGTTGTCCCCCTCGCTGCCGCAGGCGGTGAAGTAAAGCTCCTCCGGCGCGCAGCCGAGCGCCTTTGCGACCTTTGCGCGGGAGGCGTCCAGCAGCTTTTTCGCGTCCCTGCCGGGACGGTGGGTGGAGCTGGGATTGCCGTAGCAGACGGTCATGGCGTGCAGCGCGGCCTCCGCTGCCTCCGGACAGGTGCAGGTGGTCGCGGCGTTATCGAAATAGATTGACATATCGGTTCCTTCTGATAAAATATATTTTTACCCGATGATTTTACAACACATTCCCCAGAAAGACAAGGAATTTTCCATGAAGTATGTGATCGTTACCCTCGGCTGCAAGGTCAACCAGTTTGAAACGCAGGCTATCGAGACGATGCTGCGCAGCCGCGGCCATGTGCCGACGGACGCGGGCGACGCGGACGCCGTGATCGTCAACACCTGCGCCGTGACCGCGGAGAGCGGGAGAAAGTCCCGCCAGGCGGTGCGGCGGCTGCTGCACGATAATCCCGGCGCGGTCGCGGCGGTGTGCGGCTGCTTTTCCCAGATCGAGCCGGACGAGGCCGCCGCGCTGGGCGCGGAGGTCGTATTCGGCAGCGGGGAGCGGACAAAGTTTGCCGCGGCGGTGGAGACGGCGGTCGCGGAGCGGCGCGGGATGCGCTGCGTGGACGATCCGTTCCGGCGGACGGAGCTGGAGTTTCTGCCCGCAGGTGCGCTGGAGGGGCGCACGCGCGCCTATATGAAAATCGAGGACGGCTGCGACAATTTCTGCACCTACTGCGTCATTCCGTACGCCAGAGGGCGCGTCCGCAGTATGCCGCTCGAACAGATCGCGGCGGAGTGCGAGCGGCTGGAGCGCGAGGGATTTCGGGAGATCATCGTGACCGGGATCGAGATTTCCTCGTACGGAAAGGATCTGCGCGACGGGAGAGGACTTGCCGACGCGCTGTGCGCCGCTGCCGCGGCGGCGCCGCACACGCGCATCCGGATCGGCAGCATTGAACCGACCGTGATCACCGATACGTTCTGCCGGAAGATCGCGGCGTGCGGCAACATCTGCCGTCACTTTCATCTGAGCCTGCAGAGCGGCTGCGACAAAACGCTTGCCGCCATGCACAGAAAATACGACACCGCCGGTTTTCTGCACGCGGCGGAGCTGCTGAGGGAAGCGTTTCCGGGCTGCGCGCTGACCGCCGACCTCATCACCGGGTTTCCCGGCGAAACGGAGGAGGATCACGCCGCAACGCTGGCGTTTATCCGGAAGGCCGCCTTTGCGGAGATGCACGTTTTCCCGTATTCCGTCCGCCCGGGAACGAAGGCGGCGGCAATGGCGGGACAGCTTACCCACGCGGTGAAGGATCGCCGCGCCGCCGAAGCGCAGGCCGCCGCAGAGGAAATGCAGCTTGCCTATCTCGACGCACAGATCGGGAAGATCCTGCCCGTTTTGTTCGAGACGGAGCAGGGCGGCGTCTGGCAAGGACACAGCGACAATTACTGCGAGGTGCTCGCACACGGTGAAAATCTGCACGGAATTATCAAAAATGTCCAAATTACCGCCAGAGACGGCAGAAAAATAGTCGGAAATATTGTTTGATTATTCAAATGGCTTGTAGTAGAATATTTCTTATCGTTTCAGCGTTTTTCGCAAACGAAAT
>JAZQNZ010000132.1:0-2577 GCA_045627665.1 Oscillospiraceae bacterium | reverse complement strand
TTTTCATAATCGTTTGCATCCGAAAACTTGAGGATATACTTCTTCATGCGATCCTCTGTAAGCAGATTGGCAATCGTTCCGTCATAGTCGCCGTCGATCGCAGTGTAAAAATCTCGAACTGTCATAATCAAAATCCTCCGTTGCTTGATGTATTATGTTTGGGAATTTTCTCAGTCGGAAGCCGCGCAGCCCAGTTCCCTTGCAAGCTTTTCCATCCGCTCACGGCAGGCGGTAAAGCAGGCGATCAGCTTCGGTGAAAACACGCCGCACTCTCCGTTTAGGATCATTTCATACGCCTTGTCATGCGAATACGCTTTCTTATATACGCGCTCGGATGTCAGCGCATCATATACGTCCGCCAGCGAAACGATCTGGGCGGAAGTCGGAATGCTGTCTCCCGCCAGACCATCCGGATAGCCTCTGCCGTCAAAGCGCTCATGATGATGGCGGCAGATATCGTAGCAGCAGTTAAAATACTGCTCGTCCCACACCCTCATCATGCTGCGGATGATCTCGCAGCCCTTTGTGGTGTGCGTCTTGATCAGGTCAAATTCCTCAGGCGTCAGTTTTCCGGGCTTGAGCAGAACACTGTCGGGGATCATGATTTTTCCGACGTCATGCATCGCACTGGCGGAAACGATCATTTCCAGTTTGCCTGCATCAATACCGTATTCCGGAAAATCGGTCATCAGGCGCTCTGCAAGGATTCCGGTAAAGCACTTCACTCGCCGGACGTGCAGACCGCTTTCAAGATTTCGTGCTTCAACAACGTTGCTGAGCCCCTCGATAACGTCATTGTTGAGCTCCTTGAGCCGTTCATTCTGGGCGCGCAGCGCTTCGGTCTGCTCCGCGACCTTTTTCTCCAGGCTGTTTTTCGAGCGGTAAAGCTCCGCGGCGTTCATGACGCGGCGCTTGACATACGGACGTTCAAACGGCTTTCGGATAAAATCGAAAATACCGTAATCGAAGCACTGTTCCTCGATTCCCTGTGAATGCTCACCGCTGATGATCAGCACGGGGATCTTCTTATTCCAGCCGAACTCGTTCATATATTTCAGAACTGTAAGTCCGTCCATTTTCGGCATCACGAGATCCAGCAGCATAACCGCGATCTCGTCGAGATGCCGATCCAATATGCCAAACGCTTCATCGCCGTCCGACGCCTCAAGCACGCGAAAATCATCTTCAAGCATATCGGTCAGCAGCGAGCGGTTCATTTCCACATCGTCTACAACCAGAATGATGTCTTTCATCGATCTCACCCCTTACCCATCGCTGCGCCCGCGAAAAAAGGCGGTTATCAGAAAAATCTGCTGAGCGTTTCCATCAGTATCGGAACCCTGACCGGTTTGGAAAGATGCGCGTTCATTCCCGCATCGAAGGTTTTCTGAATGTCCTCCCCGTCCTCGCTTGCGGTCATCGCAACAATCGGCAGGCTGCCGTAATCGCCGCTGCGGAGCGCACGGATCTCGCGGGCGGCCGTCAGTCCGTCCATACCGGGCATTCGGATATCCATCAGAACGCAGCCATAGTATCCGGGGTCTTCGGCAGAGACTTTCCGGACGGCGGCAAAACCGTCCTCCGCCTCGTCCACCGTGAAACCGTTATCCTCAAGAATGTCTCTGGCGATCTCACGGTTCATCTCGTTATCCTCAACCAGGAGGATGCGCTTCGCCTGCGGCGCCGCCTCGTCAGGCTTCCCGCCGCCGGACTCGTCCTCGGCAAGGTTCAGCAGATCGCCGATGATCTGCTTCAGCGGCTGAGAATAAAGCTCGAGCTTGTTCAGGCATTTCATCACGCGCTCTTTATCGTCGATATGTTTTTTTGCCATCGCGGTAAAAGAAGAGATCGCGTTGAGCTGCATTCGCAGATCATCCGCTGCACCGAGCAGTTGTGACAGCATTTTGTTTTCTTCACTCTGATCCGGATTTTGTTGTATCATATTTTACCTCAATCTTCACGGAGACGTTTCATCATATCGCCGGAAATCGTGTCAAAACGACACAATTTCATTATTTAGCTAATTATGACACAATATTACTTCAAGTGCAAGTCAAAATGTACAGAAATATCTAATAGATATCATTTTACAAAATTATGAAAATCTGATAGAATATTCTGTCTGAATGATTCTGTTTTCATGACCGCTTATTTGTGAAATCATTCTGTGAAGGAGTTCGCCTCTTATGGTCTTTTCCAGTCTGCTTTTCATGTTTATATACCTGCCCGTGGTGCTGGCGATCTACTATCTCGTACCGCGGCAGTGGCGCAACCTCTGGCTGCTGATCGTCAACCTTGTGTTTTACGGCTGGGGCGAGCCTGTCTACATTCTTCTGATGCTGTTTTCCATCTGCATCAACTATTTTACGGGGCTTTTCGTCGAGAAGCACGCTGCCGACAAGCGCCGCGCCAGGCGCATTCTGATCGCGGACATCGTCGTCAATCTGCTCCTGCTCGGCTTTTTCAAATATTACGACCTCTTTGCGGAAACGCTCAGTCTCATTCCCGGCGTGCGCATCCCGCTGCTCGGTCTGGAGCTGCCCATCGGCATCTCCTTCTATACCTTCCAGACCATGA
>JAZQNZ010000131.1:0-3709 GCA_045627665.1 Oscillospiraceae bacterium | reverse complement strand
CGAGACCCCGCGAAATCTTTCCAAGACGCAAAAAGACCTGCTGCGCCAGTTCGCAGAATCTACCGGCAGCGACGAGGGCATCAAGACAAAGAGAAGACGCAAATAATACCCGCCGCTCAAAAGGAGCTTTATGAAACGCAAAATTCTCTGCCTTCTTCTCGCATTCTGTTTTGCTCTCACACCGCTCTCCGCCGCTTCCGCGGCGGCAGCGGACGGCAGCCGCGACCTCACGCAGGAAACGGCGCTCGCCTCCGGGCTCAAGGCGCTCGGTCTGTTCCGCGGCGTGAGCGACTACGACCTTGCCCTTGACCGCGCCCCGACGCGCGCCGAGGCGCTGGTGATGCTGCTGCGCCTGCTCGGGCTGGAGTCCGACGCGCTGAGCGAAAACGCCTCCCACCCCTTTACGGACACCGCCGCCCATGCCTGGGCTGACCCTTACATCGGCTATGCCTACCGGCACGGTCTCACCTCCGGCATCAGCGAAACGTCCTTCGGCGGCGCAGCGGCGGCAGACGTCCGGACATATCTTACCTTCGTGCTGCGCGCGCTCGGCTATACCGAGGGCGCTGCCGGCGATTTTTCATGGAGCAACCCGTTTGACCTTGCCAAAGCGCTCGGCCTGACGCCCGCGCTGCTTCACACGGACTGCTTTCTCCGCGCGGACGCCGCGACCGTTTCCTATGCGGCGCTGAACGCGCCGTGCAAGGGCGAGACCCGGACGCTCGGTCAGAAGCTGGTGCTCGGCGGCGTACTCTCCGCACATGACTACCTGACCTACTATGACCCCAACGCGCCGGAAAACGGCGCGGTCAGCGAAAAGGTCGCCGCAAACGTTGCGCGCTTCATGCGTCCTTACGTCACGAACGGCGGCATTGATATCAGCGGTCTTTCCGCAAGCTCGAAGAGCGGCGTTCTTCTCATCGGCGACGCGGCCTATGAGCAGTACGGCTTTTATGCGCGCGGCGCAAAGATGTGCGCAGAGCAGATCGGTGCGGCAGCCGACGCGCTGGCAGGCAGGGCGCGCGTTTTCGGCATCGTTGTACCCAACCGTATGGGCGCCGTGCTGAGCTACGCGGATTTTGACCGGCTCTCATCCTCCTCCAAAAACGAGACGGAGGGTATCGCCTATGCGTACGAACAGATGGGCGGCAATGCCCTGACCGTGGACGCCGTCTCCAATCTGCGCCTGCACAACGACGAATATATCTTTTTCCGCACCGACCACCACTGGACGGAACTCGGCGCCTACTATGCCTATGAGGCATGGGCGGAGACCGCCGGCATCACCCCTGTGCCGCACGACAGCTTCCCCACGGCGGAGTATCCAGGTCATCTCGGCCTTTTCTACGGAATGTGCGGCAATCCCGCCGTCATGAAGCAGAATCCCGACACGGTGATCGCCTGCGTTCCGGAGGATGACATCACCGTTGAGATCTATGAACGCGGCAAAACGCAGCCCGGTCAGCTCATCTATGACTGCAGCGCCAGCGGGTACAAGTATGCGGCCTTCATCGGCGGCGATCACCCGCTCACCACCATCACCAACAACGACATCCACGACAATTCCGCCTGCGTGCTCGTCAAGGATTCCTACGGCAACCCCTTTGCCGTTTACCTCACGCAGCACTACCACACCGTTTACGTCATTGATTACCGCTACTACAAGGACGTTTCCGGCTATCTGACCTTCTCGCAGTTCGTCAGCGAGCGCGGCGTGCAGGATTTCATCGTTCTGCTGCCCATGACGCTCTCGCAGAGCGAGACGACGGCGGGTTACCTGAAATATTACTGCAAATAAGCGCAAAAACAGACGCGCCGTTTTATACGGTGCGTCTGTTTTTGCAATCTGTTCTTGCTGATCTTATTGGACGCCCGTGCCGTCAAAGTCCGGAATCAGCTCGTCCGTCGCGCTCTCAAGGGACTGGTAAAAGCCGTATTCGATGTCCGAAAAGTCCAGATAGCTTGCGCAGCGGTCATACTCCGCGCGGCTGACCGGACGCTGCAGCTCCGGAAAGCGCTCCAGCCCCGGCATGGGCGTGTACTGGCTCATCAGGCTGAAAAGGATCTGCTTTGCGGGAAAATTGTCCTCCACGGCGTCGATGACGCGAAGGGTGTTCTCCGGTGCGCCGGGCAGGATCAGGTGGCGGATCAGCACGCCGCGGCGCAGCAGGCCGTCGCCGTCAAGCTGAAACGGCCCCGTCTGGCGGAACATCTCGCGGATGGCTGCAAGGGCGGTCTGCGGATAGTCCGGCGCGGCGGAATATTTCGCGGCGAGGGCGGCGTCCATGTACTTGAAGTCCGGCATCCAGACCTGCACCAGTCCCTCCAGCATCCGGAGCGTTTCCACGGACTCGTAGCCGCTGCTGTTCCACACCACGGGGATGCCGAGGTCCAGGCCGCTGAGCGCTTCCGCGACAAGCGCGCTGAAATGCGTCGGAGTCACAAGGTTGATATTATGCACGCCCTGATCGCGCAGGCGCAGAAAAATATCCCGCAATCCGGAAACCGACGCCGGTACACCGGCAGCGCCGCGGCTGATGTCGTGATTCTGGCAGAACACGCAGCGGAGATTGCACCCGGCAAAAAATACCGCGCCGCTCCCGCGCGTCCCGCTGATGCAGGGCTCCTCGCCGTAATGCGGCGCGGCGCGGCACACCAGCGCCTCCGCCGGTACGCCGCAGAAGCCGGGGCGCGCTGCACGGTCGATATTGCATTTTCTCGGACAGAGATTGCAGTTCATTTCAGTCACTTCAGCAGTTCCTTCTCGATAAAAAGTTCACCGATCTGCGGCGTGTCCGCCGGTTTGGCTCTGCCGCTTTCAAAGCCGCGGCGCGCCAGATGCAGCATCTTTTTCAGCGTATATTTGCTCTCTCCCGCAAGGCGGGCGCGGCGGTCGTAGGTGACGATCTCCGTCGGGAGGCCGAGGCGCGTGATGAGTCCGCGCAGGAACAGATCCTCCGTCCCGAAGCAGCTCAGCCGGCGGATCGCTTCACGGCTCATCAGGCGGAAGTCCGCGTGGTCATAGATGATCTTCGCCCCGCCGAGCTGCGCGAGGACGTAAAACCCGCGCGCCGTGACGCGCTTGAGGAAGCTGTCCGTATCGCGCCTGTCCCGCACGCCGCAGACAATGTCCGCGCCCGCGCGCCATTTTTCCGTCATCGCGTCGATGGCATCGGGATCGTCCTGCAGGTCGGCGTCGATGGTCAGAGCGGCGTCCGCATACCGCGCCGCGGTCAGCATTCCCGCCACAACCGCGTTCTGGTGCCCGCGGTTGCGGGAAAGCTTCAGCGCACAAACCTCCGGCTCCGATGCGCAGAGGGTCTCAAGCAGCGGCCACGTTGCGTCCGCGCTGCCGTCATCCACAAACAGCAGCCGGCTCTCCGCGCCGATCCGCCCCGCCGCGCGCAGCGCGCGGAGCTTTGCGAGCAGGACGGGTGCGCTCTGCGGCAGCACCTCCTCCTCGTTGTAGCAGGGAACGACGATATATAAGCAATTCATGTTGTTTTCACCTCTCCGATGCGCCGGACGCGCTGCGCTCGACAGGCTATATTATAGTTTCCGTTTCCGATTTTTTCAATACGTTTGCATTTTTGTCCCAAACGGCGCACAAAATGTTTGAAAAGCAGAAAAATCCGTACCAATTTTATACAATAAGACTTGAATTTGTAAAGTCATCGGAATATAATGCAACGTATGGAACGTTTGGAAT
>JAZQNZ010000130.1:0-6848 GCA_045627665.1 Oscillospiraceae bacterium | reverse complement strand
TGAAAAGATCCGCATGAATATTCAGGGCGACGGCGTCATGCTCTTTGACCGCCGCAGCGGAAAACGGATTGCTTCCGGCGCGCTGGAATTCACGAAATAAGATACTGCATATACGAACAGCATGCCCCGTATCCGGCTTTTTGGTTACGGGGCATTGCTGTTTTTTGATTGTCCGGAGCGTTTTGCCTGCCGGGTGTTCTGCCGAGACGTGCAGGGAGCACCGCGGCCCGCGCCGCGGCAGGGCAGGCGCCCGGAGTGTGCAACAAGCATTCCGTGTTGGAATATCTTGTTTCGGTTAATAGGATTAAGAACGGAGGCAAATATATGTGCAACATTACGAAGTAGGTTTTTCGCCGCATTTGTGATATAAAAGAATCGGGAAACCAATACGGGAGGCTGTCAACATGGAAGAACGCTTTATCAGAAACATCCCCGCCCTGTCGGAGCAGGAGCAGACCCTGCTAAGGCAGCGACGTGTCTGCGTGGTCGGCTGCGGCGGTCTCGGCGGATATCTGATCGAATACATGGCACGCGTCGGCGTCGGTGCGCTCACGGTTATCGACGGCGACCGCTTCGAGACCTCCAACCTGAACCGTCAGCTTCTCTCCTCCGCCGCTGCGCTCGGCACATCGAAAGCGGAGGCTGCTGCGCGCCGGATTGCGGAGATCGATTCCGGCATCCGCGTCCGTGCGGAAGCTGTATTTTTCACGCCGGAAAACGCCGATGTTCTTTTGGACGGCGCCGATCTTGCGCTGGACGCGCTGGACAGCGGCGATGCCCGGAAAGCGCTGTCGGACGCCTGCCGTATGCGGCGCATTCCGCTTGTCCACGGCGCGATTCAGGGCTGGAACGCGCAGGTCGCCGTCTGTATGCCGGACGGCCCCGCGCCGGAGCTGCTCTGCCCGCCCGGTATGCAAAGCATAGATAAAAGCTGCCTCAGCTTTACGCCTGCGCTCTGTGCGGCGATTCAGGCGGCCGAGGCGGTCAAACTGCTGATCGGCCGCGCCCCTTCGCTGAAAAGCAGACTGCTGTTTGCCGACTTGCGCGACATGGAATTTGAGACCATAGAGCTTTCATAAAATGATTGCGGCACCCGTTCGGATGCCGCAATCATTTTTATATCCGATTATTACGCAGCGTCATACCGGTTCGCCGTCTTTTCCCTCCCCGCCGAGTTTCAGCCGCTCCATGACCAGCGACTTGAATTCCGCCGCAGTCGGCGAAAGGTGCTTCTCGCGCCGGAAACAGATTTTCATCGTGCGTCGGAATCGCTGGCTGTTTATCGGAACAAGTTTCACGCCCGGATCACAGAAGCTCTGACGCAGTCCCTCCGGAATCAGTCCCGCCGCCATGCCGGAGGCAACGATCTGCAGTTGCGACTGCCGCGTGTCGGTAAAGCAGACAGAGTGAAACGGAATATTCAGCGCCGTGCAGATGCGGTGCGGAAAGTCGGAAAAAAACTTCCCCCTGCGCAGAAAAACAATGTCCAGATCCGCAAGATTTTTCGCCGTAACCACCGGCGCATTGCTCAGCGGATACGACGTCGGCACCGCGAGAAGATATTTCTCTTCGCCAAGATCATAACCGGCAAAGCGGTCATACTTCGTACCTGCGGGATAGATCAGAACGTCGTAGTCGTTGATGTCCGGCGTTTCCTGCTCCTCGATGCTGAAATCAAACTCAAACCCGCACTCCGGATGAATTTTTCGGAATGCCGCCGCGCAGTCCACGATCTCCGGAACGCAGCCTGCGGCGCCGATGCGAAGCTTTGCGGCGCTGCCGTCGTTCATGCTTCGGATGTCCGTTTCCATCAGTTCCTGCTCGCGGAGGACGGCGGAGGCATACTCCAGAAATCGCTTCCCCTGCGGATTGAGCGAAAGCTTTTTCCCTTTCCGGTCAAACAGCGGCGTTCCAAGCTCCTGCTCCAGCTTTGCGATGCTCTTTGAAAGCGCAGGCTGGTTCAGGTAGAGGAGTTCCGCCGCCTTGGTGATATTTTCGAGCTGGGCAACGGTGATAAAGTAATGAAGCTGATTGAGAGTCATGGCACTACCGCTTTCCTTTGAAATATCTGTATCTTCAGAATACACAAAACCATTCCAAAAAGCAATATCAAACTACATTCAATGTATTTACTCATCGGGCATACAACGATAAACTGTATATGTCCATAAATAATACATAAGGAGGCAAACCGATTTATGAAGCATTTGGTAGTAAAGCCCGAAAAGTGTATCGGCTGCAGAACCTGCGAGCTGGTCTGCTCTTTCGGACATTACCAACAGTTCAATCCCAAAATGGCAAATATTACGGTTTTGGAATATGAAGAGGCGGCTCTGGCAGTTCCGGTCGTCTGCCAGCACTGCGAGGATGCGAGCTGCGTCAAGGTATGCCCTGTCAAGGCCATCACCCGCAATGAGGAAGGCGTTGTCACGATGAACTATGACAGGTGCATCGGCTGCCGCCTCTGCAAGAGCGCCTGCCCGATGGGCAACATCTCTTATTCCAGCAAGATCAGAAAGGTTTTCAAGTGCGACCTCTGCGGCGGCGATCCCCAGTGCGCAAAATTCTGCCCCGGCGGCGCAATCACGCTTGAAGACGCAGACGCTGTCGACTGCCGTAAAAAACTGACCGCCGACAGAATTGCAGCCTCTATGGCAAAGGAGGGTTAAGAGATGGCATACGGATACACCGGTACGATCCTGAGAATCAACCTCAGGAAAGGCACCATCGTCAGGGAGCCCCTGAACATGAATAACGCAAAGCAGTACGTCGGCGCCCGCGGTCTCGGCACCAAGTATTACTGCGACGAATGCGATCCCAACTGTGATCCCCTCGGCCCCGACAACAAGCTTATCATGATGACCGGTCCCCTGACCGGCACCATGGCGACCTCCGCCGGCCGCTACAACGCCGTTGCCAAGTCTCCCCTGACCGGCACCATCGGCGCGGCCAACTCCGGCGGTCACTTCGGCCCGGAGCTGAAATACGCCGGATACGACGGTATCATCTTCGAGGATCAGTCCGAGAAGCCCGTATATCTTTACATTGACGACGCCACCGTGGAGCTGCGCGACGCTTCCGAGCTCTGGGGCAAAGACGTTTTTGAGACCACTGAAGCACTCTACGCCGAGTGCGGCGAGGATTTCCGCGTTGCCTGCATCTCCGCCGCTGCAGAGGAGGGCTGCCTCTTCGCCGGCATCATGAACGACAAGCACCGCGCCGCCGGCCGCGGCGGTATCGGCGCCGTCATGGGCAGCAAGAAGCTGAAGGCCGTGGTCGTCCGCGGCTCCGGCTCGCTGGTCGTCGCCCGCCCCGAAAAGTTCTATGACGAGTGTGCAAAGGCACGCGGTATGCTCAAGGCGCACCCGGTTACCGGCGCAGGCCTTTCCGCCTACGGCACGATGATCCTCGTCAACATCGTCAACGGCGTCGGCGGTCTGCCCGTCAACAACGGCAGCGCCGGTTCCTGCTTCGCACAGGCGGACGATATCTCCGGTGAAACGCTCGCCGCAAAGCACCTGATCCGCAACAAGGGCTGCTTCGGCTGCTCTATCGGCTGCGGCAGACTGGTCGAGATCCAGTCCGGTGAATTCAAGTCCAAAGGCGAAGGCCCCGAATACGAGGCAGGCTGGTCCTTCGGTGCCGACTGCGGCATCAACGATCTCGGCGCCGCCTGCAAGGCAAACTTCCTGTGCAATCAGTACGGCATCGATCCCATCACGATGGGCGCCACCGTCGCCTGCGCGATGGAGCTGTTTGAGAAGGGCTACCTGACCGAGGAGGAAGTCGGCTTCCCGCTCCGCTTCGGCGACGCTTCCGCCATGGTCCGTGCCACCGAGCTGACCTGCAAACAGGAAGGCTTCGGCAAAATCATGGGCCTCGGCTCCTACCGCATGGCGGAGAAGTACGGCCATCCCGAGCTGAGTATGTCCGTCAAGAAGCAGGAAATGCCCGCTTATGACGGCCGCGCCATTCAGGGCATCGGTCTGGAGTACGCTACGAGCAACCGCGGCGGCTGCCACGTCCGCGGCTACATGATCTCTCCGGAAGTTCTCGGTATCCCCATGGCCATGGATCCCCTCACCACAGAGGGCAAGCCGGCGACGCTGAAGCTTTTCCAGGATCTGACCGCTCTGTGTGACGCCACGGGCATCTGCCTGTTCACCACCTTCGGCATCGGTCTGCCCGAGATCGCCGGGATGTACCGCGAGGCCGTCGGCTCCGACGAGTCCGACGCGGACATTCTGCTCAAGGGTGAGCGCATCTGGAACCTCGAAAAGAAATTTAACATCGCCGCCGGTGTCGAGAAAGATACCCTGCCCCCGCGTCTTCTTCGTGAAAAGCTGCCGGAGGGTCCCGCAGCAGGCAAGGTCAACGACCTCTACACCATGCTGAAGGAATACTACGCAGCGCGCGGCTGGGACGAGGAAGGCATCCCCGGCGAAGCAAAGCTGGCTGAGCTCGGTCTCAACTGATCCCGGACAAATTCATTACCGGAAGCGGCAAAACCGCTTCCGGTATCCGTGCTTTATTGAATACTATGACCCTGAAATTTTTTGCCTATCTCCGCGATGCGGAGTTTGCCGGCTGCAAGGAAATGACGTGGGACATCCCGGCGGAAACGGTGCGCATTCTGGGCCGCCAGCTCAGTGACCGCTTCGGCCGGCGCTTTCACGATGAGTTTTTCTCCCCGGACGAATCAGTGCTCGGAGAGCGGATCATCGTCATGGTCAACGGACGGAGAAGTGACTTCATCGGCGGCATCGACGCGCCGCTGAAGCCGACCGATACCGTCCAGATTTTCCCCGTCGTCGCCGGCGGCTGACATCCGTATCCCGCATCATCAATCATTCAGAAAGGCGGTGTGGTCTGTGCCCGTTTCTCAGGAACAGATTGACAAGATCCTGCACAGCTACCCCTGTGAACAGCGCTTCAGTCTTGCCATCATGCAGGATATGCAGCGCTCGTTCAACTATATCCCCCGCGAGGGGCTGGAGGCGCTGAGCGCCTATCTCGGCTGCCCCCTGTCCTCTCTGTACTCTATGGCGACCTTTTACAAGGCGCTGAGTCTCAAGCCCAAGGGCAAGCATATCATCAAGCTTTGCGACGGTACCGCCTGTCACATCCGCGGCAGTGTTAATCTGCGCGGCGGCGTGGAGCGCATTCTCGGCATCGGCGACGGCGAGACGACGGCGGACGGCCTGTTCTCTCTGGAACTGGTCAACTGCCTCGGCTCCTGTGCGCTTGCGCCCGTCATGGTCGTGGACGAGACCTACTACGGCAAAGTCACCATGGAAAAGCTGCCTGAGATCCTCAACAGCTATCGTGAGGAGGTGACCGAAGCATGAAAACCATCCGTGTCTGCTGCGGTACCGGCTGCCTTGCCAATGGCAGCGCAAAGGTCGCCGCGGAGTTTGAACGCCTGATCGCGGCCTGCGGCTCCGACGCAAAGGTGGAGTGCCACGTCAAGAAAACCGGCTGCAACGGCTTCTGCGAAAACGGCCCGCTGGTCACCGTTCTCCCCGACGATATTTCCTATTACAAAGTCCGAGTGGAAGACGCGCAGGAGATTTTCGAGACGTCCGTACTCGGAGACGGTCTTGTCGAGCGCCTGATGTATAAGGGCGATGACGGAAAGCGCGTCCGCAGCCAGAACGACAACCCGTTCTACGCACCCCAGATGAAGATCGCGCTGCGCAACATCGGCAAGATCACCCCCACCGACGTGGACGATTATCTTGCCTCCGGCGGATATGAGGCTCTCAAAAAAGCCCTGACCATGACGCCGGAAGAGATTCTTTCCGAAATGGACGCCTCCGGTCTGCGCGGCCGCGGCGGCGCAGGCTTCCCGACGGGACGCAAGTGGCGCTCCGCCGCCGGGTACGACGTGTTTCCGAAGTATGTCGCCTGCAATGGCGACGAGGGCGACCCCGGCGCATTCATGGACCGCTCCATCCTTGAGGGCGATCCCCACAGTGTGCTGGAGGGCATGGCGATCTGCGCCCTCGCAATCGGCGCGGAGGAGGGTTTCCTCTACATCCGCGATGAATACAATCTCGCCGTCCAGAACGTCCGCGCCGCCATCAAAGCGGCGGAGGAGCGCGGTATGCTGGGCGAGAACATCATGGGTTCCGGCAAAAGACTAAAGCTCAGCGTGGTGCGCGGCGGCGGCGCGTTCGTCTGCGGTGAATCTACGGCGCTGATGCAGTCCATTGAGGGAAAGGTCGGCGAACCGAGAGCGAAGTATATCCGCTCCGTCCAGCGCGGTCTGTGGGATCACCCCACGGTGCTGAACAATGTCGAAACGCTCGCCAACGTCCCCTACATCATCACCCACGGCGGCGCAAACTATGCCTCTGTCGGCACAGAGGGCAGCAAGGGCACCAAGGTCTTTGCCCTTGTCGGCAAGGTTAAACGCACCGGTCTGGTGGAGGTGCCGATGGGCACCACTCTGCGCCACCTCATCTTCGATATCGGCGGCGGCATCCAGAACAATCGCCCCTTCAAGGCTGTGCAGACCGGCGGCCCCTCCGGCGGCTGCATCCCCGAAAGCATGCTGGATTTGCCTGTGGACTTTGACACGCTGAGCCGGTACGGCGCAATGATGGGCTCCGGCGGCATGATCGTTATGGACGACCGAAGCTGCATGGTGGAGGTGGCTCGATATTATGTCAACTTCCTCTGCTCCGAGAGCTGCGGCAAGTGTCCGCCCTGCCGCGAGGGACTCAAGCAGATGCTCGCCATCCTGACTGACATCTGCGAGGGCCGCGGCACTATGGAGGACATTGATCTGCTGGAGGCGCTCAGCGAGACGATGCAGGACAGCGCGCTCTGTGCCCTCGGCAAGA
>JAZQNZ010000129.1:0-6192 GCA_045627665.1 Oscillospiraceae bacterium | reverse complement strand
CGATTTTCGATCTGCTTCCACATATCCGCCGTAATGCGGGAATGGAGCGCGGTGAGCAGCTTGTTGATTACGGAGCTTGCCTGCTCGCCCTGATAAAAGTCGTAGGTGTTCGGGAAGAGGAAGCCCTCCAGTCGCTTGCTGTCGCCCGTTTCAGCGTCCTCCAGAAAGCGGAAGCTGTAATTAAAATCCGCCGCCGCCTGATAGAGATCCTCCGCAGAGCAGACCTCTTCCGCTTCCAGCTTCGCAAAAATGCGGTCCATCGTCCAGCCCTCCGGGAATGTCAGCGTCGTCACCTGCATGGAGGCCGTGCCGACCCGCATATTCTTCACGAGCGCACGGTAGTCCAGCTCCGTCGTGAGGTTGTAGGTGCCGGGGGCAAGCTTCACGTCCGCGTGAGAAAACTTCGCAAACAGCTTGAACAATGACTTGTACTCGATGATGCCGGCATCCTTCAGGGCATCGGCAACATACTCGATATCCGCCGCGTCCACCGTCCGCGTACCGGTGACATTGCCGTCTTTGTCCTTGACCTCCTGTTCCTTTTCGGAAAAAATGTTCTTCGGAAGCGTCACGACGGCAGAGGCCGGCTCCTTGTTCAGCGCAAGCACATCGCACGCCGCCATCCAGCCCGCGCAGGCAAGGATGATGGAAACGCAGATGATAAACGTGGCATACATGATGCCGCCGAGGCAGCCCGTGCGCCCGTCGCGCCGGAAACGGATCGGGTGATAGTCCCGCTCCTCGATACGGTATTCCTCCCCGTCATGGACAGACGCGTCCGTCTCCGGGGTTCGGAATCGGCGGGTCTCCTCCGCGTCAAAGATGTCCACAAGTCCGCTGTCCGGCTTCTGTTCTCCGCTGCGGGAATCCGTGGGCTTCCGGAGCCGTCGGTCATGGTTTTGCTCGCTCATGCTTTTCTCCTTTCCAAAGAGAAGTCACCGGCTGTGCGGCAGGCGCATAATATGGTGCAGACGGAGCAAACGGCGCGCCGCTCCGCATCTCATGCAGATCAAAAGAAAAAGGTTGTGTACATATTTTACCGCACCGCGTATACAACGAAAATCATCATCAATCAGTGCGGAGAAAGGGTTTCCTATCTATGTGCGGAAATAACAGCGGTCTCTGGATCATCATCATTCTCATCATTCTGTTCTCCTGCGGCGGCTGCGGCAGCTGGGGCGGCTGCGGCTGCGGCAATAACTGCGGCTGCGGCTGCGGGAATAACTGCGGCTGCGGCTGCGGCAACAACTGCGGCAGCAATAACTGCGGCTGCTGAAGCCGGCAGGCCGACAAAAGAATCCCGCGCGGGGCTTCCGAAAGGAAGCTCCGCTTCGTTATTTCAGCGCTTCCCGCACAGCGGCATAGATGTCGCCGTGAATTTCCTCCACGGTGCGCATCGCACCGTTTTCCACGCAGCGGATCCGCGTCCAGCCGTAATGGTCGGCGGCATAGTGTCCCGCCGCAAGGCATTCGGTCAGGTACTGAAAATCCTTTTCGTGGATATCCGCCTGCGTGTTCGTTTTCTCCTGACGATGCTCCATCTGCCGGCGGGAGATCTCCACATCAATGTCCAGATACAGGACAAGATCCGGCTTCGGCAGCTCCATCAGACGAAACTCAAAATCGTACAGCCAGTCCAGATACTGCTGACGCTCGCCTTCGGGCAGCTTGCTGCTTTGGTGGCAGGCGTTGGAGGTGGTGTATCGGTCGGAGAGCACAAGCCCTCCGGCATTATAATATGCGCCCCAGTCTGTCTTAAACGAGGCGAAACGGTCAACGGCAAAAAAAGTTGATGCGGCATAGGCGTTCACGTCGCCGGGTCTGTCCCCGAACTGACCGCCGAGATACGCCCGGATCAGGGCGCTGCTCTCTTCGTTGTAGCGCGGGAAGACGATGCTCTTAAACTCCGTCCCTTCCGCGGCAAGGCGCTCGCAGAGCTTGCGGTACTGCGTGGATTTTCCGCTGCCGTCGATCCCTTCCATGATAATAAGCTTGCCTTGCATCATTTTTTCCTCACAAAAATCACTTTCAGCATGAATTTCGGTATGTTCATCATACGGCCGATCCGCTTCGGCTCCTTCAGCAGACGGTAAAGCCACTCCAGTCCCGCCTTCTGCCACGCCTCCGGCGCACGCTCGACGATTCCCGCAAAAACGTCCAGGCTTCCGCCCGCGCCGATCATCAGACCGACATTGAGCTTCTCCGCGTTTTCATGCATCCAGATCTCCTGCTTCGGCGCGCCGAGACACACCAGCAGCAGGACGGGCGCGGCGGCATTGATCTTTTCGATCACAGGCGCGTCATCCCGGAAATATCCGTCGTTCGTACCGACGAATCGGAGCTGCGGAAACTGCTTTGCAAGATTTTCCGCCGCCCGCTCCGCAACGCCGGGCTTCGCCCCGAGCAGAAACACGCTGCGCTGTTCCGCCTGCATTCTGTCCATCAGATTCAGCGCAAAATCGCAGCCGGGGACTTTTTCTTTCAGTGGGGTTTTCAGGATCCTGGCGCCGTAGACGACGCCGATGCCGTCCGGTATGGTCAGCGCGGCAGCCGCGACAGCCGATGCCGCCGCTTCATTCTCGCGGCAGAGCATCACGATTTCCGGGTTCGGAGTCACAACATAGGCGGCGTTGTGCGCTTTCTGCAGGTCAGCGGCTTCCGTGACCGCTTCTTCCATCGTCAGATTGTCGAAAGCGACGCCGAGCACATCAATTTTTTCACTCATAGCTGAGAAAATACCTCTCCGATTTTTTCATGGATGACGAGATTTGCATAATTGTCCTGCGAGGTCTCGCTCTTGTTGACAAGGATCAGCTTGTCGCCGCGGTAGTAATTGATCAGACCGGCAGCGGGATACACGACCAGACTCGTACCGCCGATAATGAGCACGTCAGCCTCGCGGATCAGGCGGACGGCGTTCGTGATGTCGTCCTCGTTCAGCGGTTCTTCGTAAAACACGATGTCGGGGCGGATCACGCCGCCGCAGCCGCAGCGGGGCACGCCCGTGCCGTCGTTGACAAGCTCAAACGGATACGGTTTGCGGCAGCGGGAGCAGTAGCAGCGCAGAAGCGTTCCATGCAGCTCGATGACGTTTTTGCTGCCCGCCGCCTGATGCAGACCGTCGATATTCTGGGTGATAACGCCCTTCAGCTTCCCCTGTGCCTCCCACTCGGCAAGCTTGCGGTGCGCCGCGTTGGGCTGCGCACCGGTCAGATGCAGCTTTTCATGGTGAAAGCGGTAGTATTCTTCGGGGTTGCGCTCAAAAAAGGAGTGGGACAGGATCGTCTCCGGGGGATACTTGTATTTTTGGTTGTAAAGCCCGTCCACGCTGCGAAAATCCGGGATGCCGGACTCTGTGCTCACACCGGCGCCGCCGAAAAACACGATATTGTCACTGCCGTCGATGATTTCCTTCAGCTTCTGAATCTTTTCGTCCATACCTGCAGCCGTCCTTTCCGATCGCAGAGCGTTTGATGATTCGCATTTGCATATTTTGACAAAATATTATACAATAAGCGGGTAATTTTTTCAAGCACGGGAGATACTGAAATGACCGAAATTACTCTTTCCTGCGGCAGGCCCGCGCCCGGCTCGCGTCCGGAGATCGAAGAGGCCTGCTACGATCTGCTCGACCGGCTCGGCATTGACTATGTCCGCGCCGACCACGAGGCGCTGTTCACCATGGAGGCGCTTGCGCCCGTGGAGGCGGAGCTCGGCTGCGGCGTGGCAAAAAATCTGTTTCTGACCAACCGCCAGCAGACGGAATTCTATCTTCTCATTATGCCCGGCGACAAGCCCTTCAAAACCAAATACCTCTCCGCCCAGCTCGGCTGCAGCCGCCTCAGCTTCGGCAGCGAGGAGCAGCTCCTGCAGTATATCGGAACGTCCCACGGCTCCGCCAGCGCGCTCGGTCTGCTGGACGACAGTACGCACGCTGTGCATCTCATCGCCGACCGAGACCTGTGCGGCGACGAATACTTCGCCTGTCACCCCTGCCGCAACACCTCCACGCTCCGTTTCGGTTTTTCCGAGTTCACTGACAAGGTGCTGCCCGCCCTCGGCTATGTGCCGACATGGGTAGATCTGCCCCGCGAGACAGAAAATACCTGACCGCCTTTCCGACAGTGCAGCGCGCCCCGCACCGTGGAAACCGTACGGGGCGCGCCTTATATTCCATGTTCCGCGGTTTTTCTCGTCAGCGGATCACGCTTCTGATAAACGGTACGGCTGCGGGCGCTTCCGGCGTGATGACGTAGCACTCGCGCAGCAGCTTTGCCGCCTCCGCCGCCTTCGCCGCGTCCGAAGCATGGATGACGGCAAGCCGCTCGCCCCGGGCAACGCGGTCGCCCGTCTTTTTGTCCACAACAACGCCCACAGCGGGATCGATCACGCTTTCCTTTGTGGCGCGGCCCCCGCCCAGATGCAGACTGACAAGTCCGACGCCCTCGACGTCCATGTGGTTTACATAACCGTCTTCGTCGGACAGCAGCTCATACTGCACCGGCGCGGTCGGGAGCAGGGACGGGTCCCACACCGCAGCGCCGTCGCCGCCCTGTGCCGTAACAAACTCCGCAAGCTTTTTCAGGGCGCTGCCGTCCCGGATCGTCTGCATGAGTTTTTCACGCGCCTGCTCCGCATCCGCGGCAAGACCGCCGAGCAGCAGGATATTGCTGCCGATGGCAAGGCACAGCTCCAGCAGATCGCCGCCGTATTCTCCCTTCAGCGCGGCAATGGCCTCGCGCACCTCCAGTGCGTTGCCCACGGCGCTGCCGAGCGGCTTATCCATGTCGGTGATGACCGCAACGGTCTTTCTTCCGACAGCGTTTCCGACGTCCACCATCTCCTGCGCGAGGGCGCGCGCGTCCTCTTCGGTCTTCATAAAGCCGCCGGAGCCGCACTTGACGTCCAGCACGATAATGTCTGCGCCTGCCGCAAGCTTTTTGCTCATAATGGAGCTGACGATCAGTCCGCGCACCGCAACCGTTCCCGTCACATCGCGCAGGGCGTACAGCTTTTTGTCGGCGGGGTCGATTTCAGCGGTCTGCGCTGCGATGGCAAAGCCGACGCTGTTGACATTCTCAAAGAATTTTTCCGTGGTCATCTCGCAGGAAAAGCCGGGAAAGCTTTCCAGCTTGTCGATCGTGCCGCCGGTATGTCCGAGGCCGCGGCCGGACATTTTCGCCATTTTGACGCCGCAGGCCGCCATCATCGGGCAGAGCACAAGGCTCGTCTTGTCGCCGACGCCGCCGGTGGAGTGCTTGTCAGCCTTCACGCCTGTCACGGCGGAGAGGTCAACGGTGTCGCCGGAGTGCATCATGGACATGGTCATCGCAACGGTCTCATCGTGGTCAAGGCCGCGGAAATACATGGCCATCAGCATGGCAGACATCTGATAGTCGGGAATCTCGCCGCGGGTGTAGCCCTCGATCATAAAGGCGATCTCTTCCCCGGAAAGTCTGCCGCCGTCACGCTTTTTTGCAATCAGCTCGGTCATCAGCATAATCAGCTCATCTCCTGTTCTGCAAGCTTTCTGCCCATCAGCGTTCCCATGACGGACGCCATCATCAGTCCGCGCGTCCAGCCGGAGGAATCGCCCAGACAGTGCAGTCCGGAAACGCTGGTGTTGAAGTCGGTATCCATACTGACGCGATTGGAATAGAATTTCAGCTCCGGCGAATACAGCAGCGTCTCATAGCTGGCAAAGCCGGGGACGACCTGATCCATCGCCTGAATGAAGTTGATGATATTCAGCATACTGCGGTAGGGCATCGCTGCGGTAATGTCGCCCGCAACGGCGTCGGGCAGCGTGGGTTTGACGTTGGACTGCGCCAGCTCCTTCTCCCATGTGCGTTTGCCGTCGAGGATGTCGCCGTAACGCTGGACGAGAATATGCCCCGCGCCGAGCATATTCGTCAGTTCGCCGACCTTCTTGGCATATTCGATCGGGCGGTTGAACGGCACGGAGAAATTGTGGGAGCAGAGGATGGCGAGGTTGGTGTTGTCGCTCTTCAGCTCCTTGAAGCTGTGACCGTTGACGACCGCAAGGTCGTTGTCGTAGTTTTCCTGAGCGACAAAGCCGCCGGGATTCTGGCAGAAGGTACGCACCTTGTTTTTGAACGGGGCGGGATAGCCGATGAGCTTACTTTCGTAAAGCACCTCGTTCACCGTCTCCATGATCTCGTTGCGGACTTC
>JAZQNZ010000128.1:0-3071 GCA_045627665.1 Oscillospiraceae bacterium | reverse complement strand
TGTGGTAAAGCGCGCTCTGCGTAAAGCTGGTGGTCAGCTCCGTACCGAGATCGTCCAGAATCAAAAGCTCGCAGGAAAGGATGCGCTTCACCTTTTCGGAGGCGGCGGCATACATATCCGCATCGCGGGAAAACTTCTGCTTTTCAAACGCGGAAAAAGCGTCCTGCGCGGTTTCGTACACAACGCTGCGGCCCTGCGCCAGCACCACCTTTGCGATGCAGCCGGACAAAAATGTCTTGCCGAGGCCGGTTCCGCCCTGAAACAGAAGATTCGGCGAGTCCGCATTAAAATGCACCGCATATTCCTGCGCGGCGGCGCGGGTGATCTCCATGTACTCGCGCGCTTCGCCCTCGTAATAATCCAGACGGAAGTCCACAAAGCTTTCCTCCCCCATCTGCATAAACGAGGAAAGCTCCTTCGCCCGTTCCTCCTCATATAGCGCCGTCAGGCATTCGCAGATGCTGCCGTCCCGCAGATACCCCGTGTCGCGGCACTTTTTGCAGTCCGCGATCTCGTCCAGATAATCCGGCGCAAAGCCGTGCGCCGTCAGCGCCGCAGCGCGGTCCGCACAGAGCTGCTCGCTCTTCTGCTCCACCTGTGCAAGCGCCTGTTTGGCATCGACTGCGCGGTTCGCGGTCGGCTTCAGGACCTCGCCGACAAGGCCGCGCATGGCTGCGTCGATCCCGCGCACCTCCGGCGCGGCGGCGTAAACCTCCGCCACTCTCCGATCCAGTGCCGCGGCATTTTCCGCTTTTCTTTCCGCAAGACGCGCGCGCGCTCTTGCGAGCAGTTTTCCGTCCGTAGCCATCCGTCAGCCCTCCCTGCCGTCGCCTTTTGTTTTCTGCAGATGATTCAGCATTTTGCGCATACTGTCCAGCTTGTCGCTGTCGCTGCGCGTCCGCTCCGCCGGCGCGGCGGGCTTTGCCGATGTGCGGCGCGGGTCGCCGGCCTCGATCTCCTCCGGGGTATAGAGCCGGTTCTCGTTCCAGCTCCGGACGATGCTGTCCATATATTTCCAGACGAGCTTGCCCGTGTTCAGAACGGTGCGGTCATACGCAACGGCAAGCGCATCCGCCGAAAAGCCGAGAGAGATCCACTCCTCGATATAGCGGCGCTCGCTTGCGGTAAGCGCGCGGTCGCGGATCTGAAGCGCCGCCTTGACGCGCTCCGTCTCCTCGCGCTTTTCCTTCTCGCGGCGAATATGCTCCTCCGCGGCGTCCAGCGTCAGGATCTCGTTTTCCGCCCAGAACCAGCCTTCCTTTTCGATATAGCGGACAGCGGGCATCCGCCCCGCGCCGCTGTGTTCCTGATATTCCTCGATGCAGTGGTTGATCAGCAGCATGATCACGTCCGCCGGCAGACCGAGGTGGTCGTAGACGCCGAACAGCAGCCGCAGATCGTTGGAGCTGAGCACCCGGCCCAGTGCGCGCTCCGCCTCGCTCACCACGCAGGCAAACGCGCTGTCCGTCTCCGCGCGGCGGACGATGTCCTCCGCAGAATACTGCGGCGTTTCGTGCGCGGGAAGCGGCTGTTTCACCTGTTCCAGCAATCCGAGACGGCGGAGCTTGTCGGCAGCCAGCGCGGTCTCCGCTTCGGTGCGCTGCAGCTCCCGCGCGGCGGCGCTCAGAGAAAAACCGCCCCTGCGGAGGATATGCAGATACAGCAGCGCGGCAAATCCGTCCGCGCAGGCAAGCAGCTTGTCCGCCTCGGGGGCGGAGAGCAGTTTTTTCTCCTCGTTCATGTCCGTTTCTTCCGCTTTCTTTCTGAAAATCAAACAATTCGTCCATCTTGTGTCCGGAAGGTCAGTATAGCATATAAATAGCACTTGAATCAAGAACTTCTTATGTGCTATAATACTTTGATAAAATTGATGCAGTATGCGCTCTCGTACCTTCTGCGGCACGCCAGCGGCGCATTTTTCCGAAATTTTCGCATGGAGGATCGTTCATGCTTGAGCTGCTTTCACCCGCCGGAAGTCCCGAATCCGTCGTCGCCGCCGTTCAGAGCGGTGCGGACGCGGTCTATCTCGGTCTCGGCGGCTTCAATGCCCGTCAGGGCGCAAAAAACTTTACCGACGACGAATTTCTGAGCGCCGTCCGATACTGCCATGAGCGCGGCTGCCGCGTTTATGTTACGCTGAACACGCTCTGCGCCGACCGCGAGATGAGCGAGGTCGCGGCGCTCGCCGCATTCATCTCCGATTCCGGTGCGGACGGCGTGATCGTGCAGGATCTCGGCGTTGCAAAGATCCTGCGCAGCGTCTGTCCCGACCTGCCGCTGCACGCCAGCACCCAGATGTCCGTCCACAATCTCGCGGGCGTCCACGCTGCGGCGCAGCTCGGCATGAAGCGCGTGGTGCTTGCCCGTGAGCTCAGCCTTGAGCAGATCCGTACGATCGCGGCGCACTCCCCGATCGAGATCGAAGTATTCGTCCACGGCGCGCTCTGCTTCTGCCACAGCGGACAGTGCTATATGTCCGCGCTGATCGGCCGCCGCAGCGGGAACCGCGGTATGTGCGCCCAGCCCTGCCGGATGCAGTACAGCATGGGCCGCCGTGCGGACGATTATCCCCTCTCCCTGAAGGACAACTGCCTCGTGCAGTACCTCGGCGAGCTGGACAGGGCAGGGGTAACCTGCATCAAAATCGAGGGCCGCATGAAGCGCCCGGAATACACCGCCATCGTCACGGAGATCTATCACCACGCCGCGCACGAAGGCGTTCAGCCCACGGAAAAGGACATGGAGAAGCTGCGCCTCGCCTTCTCGCGCGACGGCTTCACCGACGGCTACCTTACCGGTAAAAAACAGGATATGCACGGCGTCCGCAGCGAGTCCGACAAGGACGCCGCAAAGCTCTTTACCGAAGCGCGCAAGCGCTATGCAAGCGGTGAGATGCGCCGCGTGGACGTGGATTTTTCCTTTGCGCTGCACGCCGGCGTCCCCGCCGTTCTGACCGCGGAGGATGCCGACGGCGTTTCCGTCACCGTGACCGGCCCGGTACCTGACGCTGCGCAGACCGCCGGTCTGACGCAGTCCTCCGTTTCCGCACAGCTTTACAAGACCGGCGGCAC
>JAZQNZ010000127.1:0-2480 GCA_045627665.1 Oscillospiraceae bacterium | reverse complement strand
GCAAGGGTGATCGCGGACGCAGGCTGGGGCGGCTGCTTCGGCCACAGCTTCGGCCACAGCGTCGGGCTTGAGATCCACGAAGCGCCGAATGCCAGCCCTGCGAACAATTCCGCGCTGCCAGCCGGTGCGATCATCACCGCCGAGCCGGGCATCTATCTTCCCGGAAAGTTCGGCGTCAGGATCGAGGATATGCTCTACCTGACGGGGAGCGGCTGCGTCAATCTGACCAAAGCGCCGAAGGAGCTTCTCGTCATTTAAACATTTGCTGATTTCAAAAATAAATATTACGGAGGAAAAACCAAATGCCACTTTCTGCGAAACGTGCAGAGGAACTTCAGGAGCTCTGCCGCCGGTTCAGAGCTGAGGCTCTGACCGCAATCCACGGCGTCCAGTCCGGTCACCCCGGCGGAAGCCTTTCCGTCTGCGAGATTCTCACGCTGCTTTATCAGGAGCGTATGAACGTCTCCGCGGATCGTCAGGACGATCCCGACCGTGACCGCCTGGTGCTGAGCAAGGGCCATGCTGCCCCGATGCTGTATGTCAATCTGATCGAAAAGGGCTTTCTGCCTGCCGATTCCATGAAGACGCTGCGCGTGATCAACAGCAGCCTGCAGGGACACCCCTGCACGCATACGCCCGGCGTTGAGATGCCCGCCGGCCCGCTGGGCCTTGGTCTTGCCGCCGCACAGGGCATGGCAATGGGACTGAAGCTGAACGGCAGCAACGCCCGCGTTTATGCCATCCTCGGCGACGGCGAGCTGAACGAGGGCTGCATCTGGGAAGCTGCCATGAGCGCACCGAAATTCGAGCTGGACAATCTCTGCGCCGTTGTGGACTGGAACCATGTTCAGCTTGACGGCACCACCGAGCAGATTATGCCCATCCGTGACCTCGCGGGCAAGTGGCGCGCGTTCGGCTGGAATGTGATCGAGTGCAGCGGACATGATCTTGCCGCTCTGGATGCCGCGTTTGACGCTGCCGAGGCTTGCAAGGGCGTTCCCTCCGTCATCATCGCGGACACCGTCAAGGGCAAGGGCGTTTCCTTCATGGAGGGACAGTCCGCATGGCACGGCAAGGCCATTGACGACGACAGCTTTGCAAAAGCAATGGCAGAACTGGGAGGTAACGTATAATGGGAAACGCGATTCGTGAAGTTTACGGCAACGTTCTGAAGGAACTGGGCGAGACCAACAGGGACATCGTTGTGCTCGACGCCGACCTCTCCGGCTCCACCAAGTCCGGCATCTTCGGCAAGGCATATCCCGAACGCTTCTTCAATATGGGCATTGCGGAGAGCAACATGGTTGCCACCGCTGCCGGACTTTCCACCACCGGAAAGATCCCCTTTGTGAACACCTTTACCGTGTTTTTGACCACCATCGGACTCATCTCCGCCCGCAGTCAGGTGTGCTACGGCAATCTGAACGTGAAGTTCGGCGGGGCTTACTGCGGCATGAGCGACGCGCTGGACGGCGCGAGCCACCATGCGCTGGAGGATATCGCAGTCATGCGTACCCTGCCCAATATGAAGGTCATCGTCCCGTCCGACGCCGCGTCCACCCGCTGGGCAACGAAGTATGCGGTCGAAACCTACGGCCCGATGTATCTGCGGCTGAGCCGCGACGTGTATCCCGACCTGTACGGCGCGGATGCGAAATTTGAGATAGGGAAGGGCGCAATCGTCCGCGACGGCAGCGACGTGACCGTGATCGCCTGCGGCATCATGGTGCATAAGGCGCTGGAGGCCGCCGAGCTGATGGCGGGCAAGGGCGTTTCCGTCCGCGTTGTCGATCTGTTTTCCATCAAGCCCATTGACAGAGACCTGATCCTGAAGTGCGCAGCGGAGACCGGCGCGATCGTCACTGCCGAGGAGCACAATATCTTCGGCGGTCTGGGCGGCGCGGTCAGCGAAGTGCTCGCCTGGGGCGGTGCGGCTGCGCCTACCGAGTTTGTCGGTCTGCAGGACACGTTTACCGAGTCCGGTAAGTACGGCGATCTGCTGCATAAATACGGCATCGACGCCGAGGGTGTTGTTACAGGAATTGAAAAGGTTCTGAAAAGGAAGAAGTAAGGTTTCGCTGCTGCGGCAGCGACCTGCTTTCGTACCTCGCACGAAAGCAGGCAAAGGGCGAGCGAAGGAAGGGACACTTTCGATTGTGTCCCTCCCTTTGCAAACCCACCCCGCAACGACCAAGGGGGCGCTGCGGCGCCCCCGTTGGATTCCCCTGGGGGATTGCCGCACAGCCGCGGCTACGCAGTGCTGCGGCGTCACTTCCCGCGTCAGCGGGCGCACCCTTTGCGCGCAAGCGCAAGCTTGAAAACTCCATGGGTTTCCAAAGGTCCGCAGCCTTTTGGCGACTCTTTTCCATATTTCTCTTCGCAGAGAAATATGGCCGTCGGAGACGAAAAAAATTTTATTTCACGCTCCACGCTTCGGGAATAAAGATCCTCCCGTAAACCTCCATGGCGTAGCCGTCGGT